>DASZCE010000376.1:0-1592 GCA_035943455.1 Gaiellaceae bacterium
GCCAACGAGGGCTTCGACGTGAACGTCGTGGCACTCCCGCCCGGGCTCGATCCGGCGGAGGCGACCGACGGCTTCGAGGCACGTCTGGATCGGGCGGAAGGTTATCTCGCGTACCGCGTTCGGCTCGAGATCGAGCGCGCACCCTCCAAGCAAGAGGCGTTCTCGCGCACGCAGGAGCTCGTCGCGGCCGCCCCGCCCGGTCCGGAGCGCGAGGAAGTCGCCCGCTATGCCTCCGATCGGCTGGGCGTGGGGCTTCGGCTCGCGGCCGGAACGGCGGAGCAGCTGAGCAAGGTGCAGCGGCGTGTTCTCGGCGCGGGGGAGCGCCTGGAACGCGATGCTCTCGCCGGCTGCGTGGCCCATCGCGGCCTCATTCCCCTGCTCGCCGAGCTCGCTCCCGACCACTTCGACGGCGAGCTCCACCGGCGCCTGCGTGCCCACCTCGTCGGCGGGGAGCCGCCCAGCCGCGAGGTCGTGGAGCTACTGGCCGAGCTGGACGCAAGGGCGACCGCCGAGGGAATCGACGAGGAGACCGGGAAGCAGCTCCTGCTGAAGCTGCGCGCGCGCCAGATCCGTCGCGAGCTCGCCGAGGCGCCACCGGAGCAGATCAAGGAGCTCCAGAATGCTCTCACTCGGCTCCGAGCTGCGGTCGGCGAGCCCGTATAAACGGCCGCTACACTGGCCCCGCTGAGCGATCCCCGGTAGCTCAATTGGCAGAGCATCCGGCTGTTAACCGGAGGGTTGTTGGTTCGAGTCCAACCCGGGGAGTAAGGAAAAGGCCCGCAATCGCGGGCCTTTGTGCGGATGGCGACCACACTGCCGCAAGCGAACTTTCGCCCAACTTTTGACTCGAGGGGCGATCCGGTGCATTGGCTCTTGTCCATTACCCGGTGCTCTTCCAGTGGGACCGCTTGGGCCACTCGCTCGTACCCTGAGGCATGCGCGGTCGCTTTGTCATAGCTGCGCTGCTCGCTGTCTTTGCCGCGGGATGCGGGACATCCGGCACTGGGGCGGCCCCGGATACGCAAGGAACGACTACGAAGCCACCAAAATCCGTTGTGGTCGATGGCGTACGGCTAGGAACGCACGTCCCGCCGCTCGTGGAACGTGCCTGCCGTCAGGCTCAGCGAGAAGTTGACATCGAGGTCGTGTGCCCTGCGTTTGTGCCGCAGGGTCCGCTCATCAAGACGGCTGGGCTCTGGGGTGGATTCGCCCTCGACCCTTCGCTCTGGCTCATCACCTTCAACAACGGGGACAACGGTCCTCGCTACCTGCACTGGATCATGGGCGCAGGCAGTCGTACCTCCATTGGGCACTACCTACTCAGCGATCAGGTGAATGACATCAAGGGCTTGCCGACGAAGATCGGAGAATCTACGGTCAGCTCTCGCTCGCTGACCGTGTATCGCTTCCCGCCGCATCCGGCCGGAGGTCCAAACGGGGGACACACGGCTGTATTCGTCTCCTGTGGGGACGAGCTCGTCTTCGCCAGCCTTCACGGATCCCGGAGAGCGGCGAGCGAGAAGCTCGCCATAGCGTTGGCCGATGAAGCCAACTGCCCCTAGATGGGGCACTCGCTTGATCGCTCCTAATGC
>DASZCE010000377.1:0-1556 GCA_035943455.1 Gaiellaceae bacterium
CGAGGTTGTAACCGGTAGCGTCCACGCCACTGTGGACCCTGATCGAGGCCGCGTGGTTCTCCGGCGTGATCCGCGCCTGTAGGCAGCACAGGTGCTCGTCGGCGGCGCTGGCGAAGCGGACGGTCTCGATGCGGGTCCGGCGGCCCTCGGAGTCCTCGAACACGGTCTCCCGGAACAAGGCGCCCTGCCGCATGTCGAGGATCCGGCGGTGGTGCACGACCGACGCGGAGGTCACGTCCAGTCTGGCCCCGTCGACCACGACGGCAAGCGAGAGCCAGTCCGGCGCCTTGACCACCTCGATGACCCGGGAGTCGTGGTGGTCGAACACACCCCGCAGGTAGGTTCCGGGCAGCGCGCCCTCATGGCCCTCCTCCAGGGAACCACGCGTGCCGAGATACCCGTTGCCGGTAGTGAAGATCGTTTCGTAGGCGTTCACGCGCGCCGGAGCAAAGCCGTCCTCAACGACCAGCCACTGGGGATCCGCAGCCTCGAAGTCGCGATCCATGGACCTCTCCTCCTACCGCCGAGGACCGTAGGCCGCGAGGATCTGTCGCTCGGTCTCCTCTCGTGACAGGTAGACGTTCAGTTCTGCGCCGGTGCAGCGCTGCGCGCCCATCGCGTTCCCGTACTGGCAGGCCACGACGTAGTCCTGGTAGGCGAGATAGCCGAAGGCCAGGCCGGCGGCGAACGAGTCGCCGGCGCCGGTCGTGTCCACAACCTTCTCCACCTCGATCCGGTCGACGAAGTCCTCGGTGATCCCGCCCGACGCCCCCCGCTGAAAGACCACGCAGCCACGCTCGTCAAGGGTCACGCACACCGCTCCGACGCCGCGGTCCAGACAGTGACCCGCCAGCTCGCGCAGCTCCTCGGTGCGCAGCCTCGGCGCGTCCGCGGTGACCTCCGCTGACTCCCCAGCCACGTCGAGCTCGCCTCCTCAAGGTTCATCTTCAGGATGTCGATGTACCGCAGCCAGACGTCCCGGTCGGCCCACACCCGTGGATGGCGCTCGCCGCTGCGGGTCAGCGTGGTGGTTGGGCCGTGCGCGTCCAGGACCACCGTCCCGCCGCTGTTCTCCTTGATGTGCCGCAGCGTGGGCTGGCCCACCTCGTAGTCCGTGATGGGGACGCAGACGAACGCGTCGGCATCAAGGACCGCGTCGACGTCGGCAGGCAGGATGGGGTACATGAAGCTCGCCTGCCGCTCGACGCGGCGGTTGTGCTCGATGTAGCGCAGCTCAATGACGTCCCCCTGGTCGGTCCGGGACGTGATCCCCGAGGTGTCGATGTTCGGGTACGCCGCCAGGATCTCCTTGATTGGGCCCTCGTCCTGCCGCCGGACGTGCGATATGGGGACGACCGTGTCGCCGCGGCCCAGCAGGGCCGAGAGAGCGACGGCCGTATACAGCACGCATCCGTACTTCTCGAACCGTTCGCCGGCGTGGGTCACAATCTGGTCGCGCGGGATGGGACCCAACACGGCGACCTTGCGACCCGTCCGCACTCGCGCGTCAGTCGTCATGAAACACCTCCGGGCCGTCGAAGCCGCCCGACCACCCC
>DASZCE010000378.1:0-6650 GCA_035943455.1 Gaiellaceae bacterium
CGTCGAGGGCTGCACCGCGCCGACTTACAGCACCGACAGCCTGCACTCGGCGGTGGTCGAGATCATCGTCCAGGAAGGCGCGCGCTGCCGCTACACGACGATCCAGAACTGGTCGCAGAACGTCTACAACCTCGTGACCAAGCGCGCCGTCGCCTACGAGGACGCGACGATGGAGTGGGTCGACGGCAACCTCGGCTCCAAGCTGACGATGAAGTACCCGGCGATCTGGCTGCTCGGGGAGCGGGCGCACGGCGAGGTGCTCTCGATCGCGTTCGCGGGCTCGGGCCAGCACCAGGACGCGGGCGGCAAGGCCGTCCACGTCGCGCCCAACACGACCTCGGTGATCACGTCGAAGTCGATCTCCAAGAACGGTGGCCGCGCCGGCTACCGGGGGCTCTTGGAGGTGGCGAAGGGCGCCAAGGGTGCCAAGTCGAAGGTCGTCTGCGACGCGCTGATCCTCGATGAGGACTCACGCTCGGACACCTACCCGTACATGAAGATCGACGAGGACTCGGTCGACATCGGCCACGAGGCGACGGTCTCGAAGATCGGCGAGGAGCAGCTCTTCTACCTGATGAGCCGCGGCCTGACGGAGGCCGAGGCGAGCGCGATGATCGTCTCGGGGTTCGTCGAGCCGATCACGAAGGAGCTGCCGCTCGAGTACGCGGTCGAGATGAACCGGCTGATCCAGCTCCAGATGGAGGGCTCGGTCGGCTGATCCACGTCGAGGCCGTCGACTTCGTCGAGGTGCCGACGCGGGATAGCGAGCGTGCCATCGCCTGGTACCGCGACGTGCTGGGGTTGGTCCCGAGCGACTACAACGACTTCGAGGTCGAGACGCCGAACGTCACGCTGTCGTTCTACAACCCCGAGGACCAGGGCGAGGCCTTCGTTCCGAACGTGAACGGGATCGCGCTTCGGGTCGCGGATGTCGAGGCCGCGGTCGAGGAGGTTCGAGCGGCCGGTGCCGAGGTGATGGGCATCCAGGACAGCGGCGTTTGCCTGATGGGGTTCGTCAAGGACCCGGATGGCAACGTCGTGATCCTCCACCGTCGTTACTCACCGAGGGAGAAGCGTGGCGAGGGCTGAGCTCCTCGAGCGCTATGAGGCGCTCCCGATGCCGACGACCGCCGACGAGCACTGGCGGTTCACCGACCTGCGCGGCTTCGACCCTGACTCCTTCGTCCGCAACGGCCGTGGCTCCGTGCCTGGCACCGAGACGCGTCCACCCGAGGGGATGCTCGACGTGGACATGTCCGGCCTGGCCGTCGTCGGCGACGACGGGATCACGATCGAGCGGGGAGCGCCGGAGGGTGTGATCTTCGAGGCGTTCGAGGCCCACGAGCGACTCGGACAGCTGGTCGGGACCGACGAGAAGTTCGCAGCCCACAACGCGGCGGCGTGGGAGCACGGCCTCCTCGTCGTCGTGCCCGACGGCGTCGAGCTCGAGCAGCCGCTTGCCGTGCGGATTGTGAACTCAGTGGACGGCGGAGCATCCTTCTTCCGGCTGCTTGTGATCGCGGAGCCGCGGAGCCGGTTTTCGCTGATCGAGGAGTACGTCTCGGCCTCCACTGACCTGACCGGCTATATGAACGTCGTTACCGAGCTCTTCGTCGAGCAAGCGGCGAAGCTCGAATACGTGTCCCTGCAGAACCTCTCGAGCGAGACGTGGCACTTCGCCTCCCACCATGCGCGGGTTGAGCGCGACGCCGAGCTCGACTGGGTGGCGGGTGGATTCGGCTCGAAGAAGGGCAAGGTCTGGATCCAGAACGACCTGACCGGGCAAGGCGCCACGTCGCGCGTTACCGGCGCCTACTTCGCCGACGGCAAGCAACACCTCGACTACGACACCTACCAGCTCCACGCGGCGCCGAACACGACCTCGGACTTCGCGTTCAAGGGTGCGCTGCGCGACCAGGCGACGGCGGTCTGGCGCGGAATGATCCGGGTCGAGGAGGACGCCCAGCGCACGAACGCCTACCAGGAGAACCGGAACCTGATGCTCTCCCCGACGACCCACGCGGTGCCCATCCCCGGGCTCGAGATCCTCGCCAACGATGTCCGTTGCACCCACGGCGCGACGGTCGGGCAGGTGGATCGGGAGCAGCTGTTCTATCTGATGGCGCGAGGACTTTCGCGCGGCGAGGCCGAGCGGCTGATCGTCCGGGGGTTCTTCACGGACGTGCTGGACCGGGTCGAGCTCGAGCCCGTACGCGAGGCTCTCGGCGAGGCCCTCGAGGCCCGCATCCCGCAGGCGTAAGCGACTAACCTCCGACGTCGCGTGGGGTTCTTCCTCGGCCTGATCCTGTTCGTCGGGCTCGCGGGTTGGCTCGACACGAAGATCCCGTGGTCACGGGACACTTCGGCCTAGCCGCCGGCGTCAAGGCGCGCGAGCGGTTCCTGCCCCTCTGGGCGCTGATGCTGGCGACGGCCTGGCTCGACGTCCTCTTCATTCCGACGTATGCCGTCGGGATCGAGGACATCGAGGATGTCCCGGGCACGGACGGCGGTTACGGCGACGTGATCATCCACGCGGACTGGACGCACTCGCTGGTCGGCGCGGCGGCGATCTCCGTCGTCACCGGCTGGCTCGTCACCCGTTGGTGGGGCCGGCGCGGTGCCATCGTGATCGGCGCCGTCGTCTTCTCCCATTGGCTTCTCGACCTCATCGTCCACCGCGACGACTTGGCGATCCTCCCTGGTAACCCAGGCGACATCCGGGTCGGCTTCGGACTATGGGAGAACCACGCGGCCTCGATCGTCGTGGAGGCCGCGCTCGTCCTCGTTGGCGCGTTCCTCTACTGGCGGGCGGCGCGGAAGGTGGAAGGTGCGACGCGCACGACGCCGCGCCGGGCGAACCTCGTCACGGCGTCGCTCGTCGTTTCGGGCGCGATCGTGCTTGCCGTCGATGTACTCGTCGGCTAGAGCGCGACGGCGCCACGGGCGCAATCGCGGAAGTACCGCACGGTCAGCGCTCGGCACGCGGCCCGTCGGCCGTCGCGATAGGGGTGGAAGCCGCCGACGATCGTCCCGATCCCCTCGTAGCAGTACGCCCGGAACGTTTCCGCCGCCTGGTCGCAGAGACCCTTGGCGCGGCGCGGGCTGGCGTCGTTCGACGTGATGTCACGCGCCGCGCCGTAGATGCATTCGCCGGTCATGTCGCGCGCCACGGCACAGAGCTCGAGGATCTGGGGGACGTTCTGCCGCGTATTGCCCGATGCGTCACGGCCGAGGGACTGGAAGCACGTCGCCACCCAGCCGCGGTCGCTCTTGCGGCACATCGCGGCCGTGTTTCGCCAGTCGTAGCCGTTCGCCTCGAGGATGCGTGAGGTGACCATCAGGTAGCAATAGAGCTTGTACTTCTCTGCGACGGCGTCACAGGGATAGATCAGGTCGTCGTCGCGGAGCCAGCGCGACTTGACGCCGTACGAGGACGAGATGTTCTCCATGAAGACTCCGGCCTCGCAGGAGTCGGAGTCCCAGGCGGTTGCGAGCTCGTCACAGACGTGCAGCGATCCCGGCAGGTCGTAGCCGGTATGGATCATCAGGCCGTGGCCGAGCCCGTGCACGCACTGGTAGGCGAGGAAGCTCGTGCGGCGGATGTCGGGGTCCTTGCAGATCTCGCGTGAGCGTTTCGGCAGCTCAGCGCGGGAGGCACCGACAAAGGAGCGCTCGACGACGCCATGGTAGTAACCGGACCAGCAGGTCGAGCGCCCGTTCGCGAGCGCCTTGGCGACGCTGCCGTCGTAGTACTCGAGCGACGCGGCGCCGATCGTGTGGGCGATGCGATGGCAGTCCGCCTCGATCGGCTGTTCGGCGAGCTTCTCTTCGAAGAGGTCGAGCGCCGCCTTCGCGCCGTCGCGGTACGCCACGTTGCCGAAGGCCTGACGGCGGCAGTCGGTGTCGAGGCAGCCTTCGAGTCGCGTGTCGTCAGGGCGAAAAGGGCCGACAACCGACCCCCCAGCACCGCTGCCCGTCGTCGAGCCGCCTTCGCTGACGTAGCGGGCGACCGCCTCGATCTCCTTCTGGCTCAGCTTGTCCTTGAAGGCGGGCATGCCGCCGCCGCCGTTCGTGATCTGCTCGACGGCGCGGTCGAAGGAGACGTCGGCGTCGTCGAGATTCGGGCCGACAGTGCCCTTGGAGTCGGCCGGCGCGAACGTGTGGCAGCTGCCGCAGCCCTGGTCCGCGAAGATCTTCGCGCCCTCGCTCGACTTTTCGCCGCCACCGCCGTTGTCGCCTCCCCCGCAGCCGGCAAGCGCGGTCACGAGCAGAAGCGGAAGCAGACGGGCCTTCACGCCGTCACAGGGTAGTCGCCGATTCGGCCGCGTGTCGGAAGGGGGGTACGATTGGCTCATGGCCGTCCCCGCCGAACTGAAGCTCGATCCCCGTACCCTGCGCGCCGACTTTCCGATCCTCGCGCAAGAGATCAACGGCAAGCCGCTCGCGTATCTCGATTCGGCGGTCACCGCCCAGAAGCCGCGGCAGATGCTCGAGGCGATGACCCATTTCTACGAGACGTCGTACGCCAACGTCCACCGCGGCGTCTACTCGCTTGCCGAGAGGGCCACGGAGGCCTTCGAGGGCGCGAGGGAGAAGGTCGCCCGGCTCGTCAACGCGCCGTCGTCGCGGGCGCTGATCTTCACCCGCAATGCGACCGAGTCGCTGAACCTCGTCGCCTATGCCTGGGGGTTGACGAACCTCGGTCGCGGCGACGTCGTCGTCGTCACCGAGCTGGAGCACCACTCGAACTTCGTGCCCTGGCAGTACGTGGCCAAGCGGACGGGAGCAGAGTTCCGGATGATCCCCCTTACCGACGGCGGTGAGCTCGACCTCGAGGCGCTCGAGGCCATCGCGCGGGACGGCGACGTCAAGGTCGTCGCGACCAACCTGGTCTCGAACGCACTCGGGACGATCAACCCCGTGGAGCGTCTGTCGGCATGGGCCCACGACCACGGCGCGATCATGGTCGTCGACGCGGCGCAGGGCGCTCCGCATCGCGTGATCGACGTGCAGGCGCTCGGTTGCGACTTCCTCGCCTTCTCGGCGCACAAGCTGTGTGGGCCGAGCGGGGTCGGGGCGTTGTGGGGCCGGCGCGAGCTGCTGGAGGCGATGGAGCCGTTCAACCTCGGTGGGCACATGATCAAGAAGGTGCAGTTCGAGCAGACGACCTGGGGGGACCTGCCGCACAAGTTCGAGGCCGGGACGTCGCCGATTGCCGAGGCGGTCGGCTTCGGGGCCGCCGTCGACTACATCACCGGCGTCGGGCTGGAAGCGATCGAGCAGCACGAGCACGACCTCGTCTCCTACGCGCTCGAGCGCTTGGCGGACGTGCCCGGAATCGTCATCTACGGGCCGCCGCCGGAACGTCGCGCCGGCATCGTGAGCTTCAACATGGACGGCGTCCACCCGCACGACGTCGCGCAGGTGCTCGACTGGGAAGGAGTGGCGATCCGCGCCGGCCACCATTGCTGCCAGCCGTTGATGCAACGGCTCGGGGTGGCGGCGACGAACCGCGCGAGCTTCTATCTCTACACGCTGCCCGAGGAGATCGACCGGCTGGCCGAGGGCTTGCTCCGCGTGCGCAAGGTCTTCGGTTAGCCTGACCCCGATGGCAACCATCACGCTTGGCGTCAGGCTTCCGCGGAGGCCGGCTTTGCCCGGAAGCGGGAGCCGGCGAGGGGCGTGATGGACGATCTCTATCGCGAAGTGATCCTGGATCACTACAAGAATCCGCGCGGCCACGGGGTCATCGACGACGCCGACGCATCGGCGGAAGGGATGAATCCGCTCTGCGGCGACGAGGTCGCGATCTATGTCGCCTTCGCAGAGGACGGCGAGACGATCGAGGAGGTCAAGTTCTCGGGCCGCGGCTGCGCGATCAGCCAGGCGGCGACCTCGATGCTGACGGAGATGGTCCAGGGGCGGAGCGCGGGTGAGGTCGGCGAGCTCTCGAAGGAAGAGCTGCTCGAGGAGGTCGGGATCCCGAACATGTCGCCGATCCGGATCAAGTGCGCGCTGCTCGGTCTCGGCGTGCTGAAGGTTGCGCTCCACCGCGCGAAGGGGACGCCGCTTCCCACGGAGTGGGCGGGCCTCGACGAAGAGTTCCGAGTCCGCTAGGGCCTTGGCTCTCATCGACGTGGCTCCGGTGGATGAGTTCCCGCCGGGCTCGGTGAAGATCGTTCGTGCGGGCTCGGTCGCCGTCGGCGTCTACAACCTGAACGGCAAGTACTGCGCCATCGAGGACCGTTGCTCGCATGACGACGGCCCGCTCGCGGAGGGCGAGTTCGAACTGGACGAGGAAGTGGTCATCTGCCCGCGGCACGGATCGCGTTTCGACATCTGCAGTGGCCGCCCACTGACGCTGCCTGCTTACGAGCCCGTCGAGACCTTCCCGGTGGTCGTCGACGACGACTGGATCAAGGTCGACGTCTCGTGAGCTCGTGCGCCGCGGCCCTCGGCCTCGCCGAGCCGTGTCCCGGTGCCAGGCACGCGGCCATGGCCCAGCAGGACGGCCTTAGGCTACGCGGATGCTCGACGACCGGGTTCGCGCGGTGCTCGCGCGCCTCGAGGCCGAGGATGCCCGTGAGCGCGAGCGCGGCTTGCCTCCAGAGCAGCGGTCTCGCCAGGTCGCACGCACGACGGGGCAGTTC
>DASZCE010000379.1:0-1598 GCA_035943455.1 Gaiellaceae bacterium
GGGGCAGCAGACACGGTGCAGCCGATGCTCGCTCACCGTGACCGCGATCGGCGGCAGCTCGCAGACCTGGTGCCGCTGCACCGCGGCCGCGTCCACCCACTCGCCCGCGGAGAAGACATGCGCGCAGGCCGGGCAGCGCTCAGGCCAGTGCTCGACAACCTGATCGACCCGCGCAAGCGGAAGCAGCGGCCGGTTCTTGCCTTCATGCCCGGGCTGGCCTCCCCGCTCGCGACCGGAGCCCGGCCGGCGTGGTCGCGGCGGTGCCGAAGGCGGATCCTGCGAGGGCGGCAGCGACGAGTTCCGAGAGCTGCGCTTGAGCCGCCGCTCGAGCTCGGTGACGCGGGTCTCCAGCCGCCGGTTCGCCTCGACCAGCTCGCCGATCCGCATCAGCAGCGCGACTGCCGTCTCCCGCTCACCGTCGAGGATCGCCTCCGCCTCGGCCCGCTCCATCCCACCCAACTTCGGCGCGACACAACGGGTCCCTGCACAGGGGCTGAACGCTTACGATCGGCCGTGAAGCCGGCCAGCTTGAGCTACCGGCAGCGGCGAAGCGGTCGCTGAAGCGAGGCGCTGCGCGAGTCCTTCAGCCGGACGAGGGCGCGGACGAGCGTCGGCCGCCGGCCCAGGCGGCGTGCCCGCACGACCGCACTGTACGGCGCACGCGCGTCCCGCTTGATCGCCACCGCCCCACGGTAGAAGACCACCGAGGAGATGCGCGACGCAGCCGACCCACCGACGCGGAGGCGGACGGCGGAGCCAGCGCAGCCGCCGCGGCCTCGCCGATACCGAAGCCGGAGGCGCACATCCGGCCCCTTCCGGCACAGGTCGCCCGCACACACTCGCAGTGCCGTCAGGCGCCGCGCCAGCTCGTTCCTCAGCGGTGCGAATCGAACGTCGCCGTGGAGGCTCGTCAGCTGGTCGGGGTCGGTGGCGAGGTCGTAGAGCTCTTGCTCGCCGTTCGCGTGCTGGACGAAGACGTGCCGCGGCGTCCGGATCGCGCCGTAGGTCGTCGTCTCGAGGAGAATGTCGCGGCCCGAGAGACGAAGCTTGTCTTTGGCGAAGGGCAGGAGCGAGCGCCCGTCGAGGCGGCGACCCGGCCGCGCACGAGCGGCGTCCAGGATCGTCGGTGCGAGATCGACATTCGCCACGAGATTCGTCCGCGCGACCCCACGCGGGACGTCGGGGCCGCGAACGATCAGCGGGACGCGTACCGACGGCTCGTACACGAGCACCTTGCCCGCCGGAACCCGGTGCTCGCCGTGGAAGAAGCCGTTGTCCGCGGTGAAGATCACGAGTGTTCGCCCGAGCACGCGCGTTGCATTGAGCGCCGCGAAGATGTCGCGCACGGCCTCGTCTACGGCCAGCAGCGACTCGAGCCGCTGCTGGTAGCTCTCGCGGATCGCGTTCAGGCGACCGGGCGAGAGCAACGGACGGCTCCGGATCCCGCTGGGCTTATCCGAGACGTCCGCCTCGTTGAGCGATGGCGGCGCGGGCAGCGGCTGGTTCGCGAACGCGTTGCGATGCCGCGGCGCCGGAGAGGGCGACGCCGGGTTGGCCGGATCGTCGGAATCGCGCGGTGGGGGGGGGGGGGGGGGGGG
>DASZCE010000380.1:0-3647 GCA_035943455.1 Gaiellaceae bacterium
GAACTGAGGACCGTGCTGACGTGCTCGCCGAGGTGCTCGTACACCGCCGGGTCACTCGGCGCGGCCGCCACCGGTTCGGCGGCTCTCGGCACCGGTTCGGGGCGGCGGGCGCTGTCTTGGCCGCCCTGTTTCTTTGTCGGCCGCTCGCGGTCCGCGGCCGATTCGCCGCTGACGCGCACCGAATATGGCGTGAATCTCTTGGTCGACTCGGCGCTTTCGTCGCGCGCGCCACTTTCGTCATCCGAGCCGGAGCCTCGGAGTCGGCGGAAGTAACTCATGTTTTGACCTCCTTCGGGTCCGCGGTGAAGCCGATGGCCGCTGTGTGGGGAGCGGGCGAGCGCGAGCTGGGATGAGGGGCGTCGACGTTGCGGCATTCCGCGAAGCACCGTGGCCGCGGCCGCAACGCGGCCGCGTGCGACTACGAGTACAGCGACAGCGAGCAGGCCGAGCATCGTGACCGCCAGCGTGAACAGGAGCGACCTCGAAGTGCCTCCGGAGTCGTCGCTCGTTTCCGATGGCGGAAAGCGAACGCCCTGCACGCCGCCCGCGCGCGGCTCTTGCGATCGATCGGTTGCCGCCGGGTTGAGCGGATACTCAGACCACAGCCGCTCGACCGCCTTCGGAACGTCGCTGGACCGTTGACTGCCCGGGGCCGGCTGAGCCGCGAACGAGCTGCTGACGCCAACCAACGCCGCGACAACGATGCTCGTAAGCACCCATCCGCCGCAGAGCAGAGAGGTTGGAGACGGAGCCGCAGATTTTTCCCTCACCAGCACTACGTATTGTAAACGTTGTACACTCGAAAGCAGTACTACGACGCGGCGGCGAGACTGCGGGGACAAAGTGCGGCACGGTCAGCTCGACAGGTCATCGTTCCTCGGGCGGGCTCTGGTTGCGAGCGGTGCCGTCACGCTCGGAGGTCTTGCTGCCGCACGCGAGCGCGGCGCCGCTGCGGCCCCTTCCAGGGAGCAGGACGTTCGCATTCTCAACTTCCTGCTTCGGCTCGAGTATGCGCAAATGGCCCTCTACGACGCGGCGGTGTCCGCCGGCGCGCTCCGCGGCGAGCTGCGGGAATTCGCGCAGGTTTGCGGCCACCATGAAACGAAGCACGTCGAAGCCTTGCGCGCGATCGTCGGGGACAAAGCAGAGGCAAAACCGACCTTCCGCTTCGGGGAGGCCGTCCGCAGCCCCGGGAGATTTACGGCCGCAGCGCTGACGCTCGAGGAGACGGCCTCAGCCGCGTACATCGGCCAGGCCGCCAATCTGACGAAAGAGCGGCTGCCCGACGTCGCTCGTATCGTCGCGGTCGACGCGCGCCACGCTGCCTGGATCCGGGCGATCGCCGGCCGAAACCCCGCGCCGCGTGCGGCCGATCCGGCCAAGACGGTCCAGCAGGTGATGAGGACACTCGCGAGGACGGGATTTGTCGAGCAAACCTGACATCGTCGACGCCCTCACGCTCGAGGACATCGACCGCGACGGCGCACTCCTCGAGGGGATCGCGAACGTCTACGGGAGCTCTCGAGCCGAGTTTCTCCGCGGCGCCGCCTTCGCAGGCACGGCGGTACTAGCCGGCCTCGCGCTTCCGTCCGAGGCGTCGGCCTCGCCGAAGCAGGACGTGGGGATCCTGCAGTTCGACCTCGTCTTCGAGTACCTGCAGTCGACGTTCTACACACAGGCGGTGCGGGACCGCACAGTCGCACGGATGAAACCGGAGAAGCAGCGATGGGCTCAGGTGCTCGGCGCCCATGAGCTCGCCCATGTAGCGATCCTGAAGGGTGTGCTCGGCAAGAAGGCGACGAAGAAGCCGTTCTTCAACTTCCACGGCGTCACCGAAAGCGAGTCCGCGTTCACGAGGACGGCGGTCGCAATGGAGGATCTGACGGTCGCGCTGCTCGCTGGTCAGGCGCCGCGCTTCAGCAACGTTGCCTTGACTTCCGCGGTGTTCTCGCTTCTCACGACGGAGGCCCGCCACGCCGCCTGGGCGCGACGGCTCTCTGGAACTCGGCCGGTCGCAGCCGCTTTCGACGAGCCGAAGACCCTGAAGGAGGTCGGCCGCGTCGTCCAGTCGACGCGGTTCATCGCAGCGCGGCCGCGGACGGGACGCAGAGGAAAGCCCCGCTACACCGGCTGACGATGCGCAGGCGCCGCCGAATCGCAGCTGCGGTGATCGGCGTCGCCGCCGCGCTCGCGGCGGTGCTCATCGTCGACGACCCACGCGGGACGCCGGGCGCCCCCGCCGCCGACCGGGAGGGGACAGCGCTGTTGCCGGAGCCCGTCGAGCCGGCGTTCAAGCCGAAGCTACGACCCGTTGACTTCACCACGCCGGTCAACCGCTGGGCAGCCGTCGTCCGGGCCGTGGACGCGAGACGATCCCCGGGCGGGAACGAGATCATTGCGAGGCTCGCCACAACGACACCGGAAGGAACCGCGAACATCGTGCTACTCCAGCCCGGCGTGGAGACGGTGCGCGGGCGGCTCTGGGTGCGGGTCCGCCTCCCCGTGCTGCCGAACAACACGACGGGATGGGTTCCTCGCGACGCGCTCGGCGGCTACGGCGAAGCCCGGACACGGCTCGTCGTCGACCGGCGGTTGCTGACGGCAACCCTGCTGAGAGACGGCCGCGAGCTCTTTCGCGCACCGATCGGCGTCGGGGAGCCGCAGTGGCCGACCCCGGCAGGCGAGTTCTACGTTCGCAACAAGCTGACGACCTTCGCCGACCCCTTCTACGGTCCCGTCGCGTTCGGAACGAGTGCCAGGTCAGCTGTCCTCACCGATTGGCCGGCCGGCGGCTTCATCGGCATCCACGGGACGAATCGTCCGGACCTGCTCCCCGGTCGCGTGTCACACGGCTGCATCCGAATGGCGAACGAAGACATCCTCCGGCTCGCACGGCTCATGCCGGTCGGCACGCCGATCACGATCCGCTAAGCCGCGGCGTTCTTCGCGAGGAGAGAAGAAGGCCGGCGGGCAGAACAACCTCTCGTGTTCGTCGCCGCGGCGATCTTCGTCCTATGTGTACGCGCCGGGGCGGTCTTTAGAAGAACGAGCCGCGGTCGCTGTCGAGTCGCGAGTCCACGCCGTAGAGGACGGCGAGCGGACCGATGGCGATGACGAAGGCGATGACGAGCAGAGCTCCGAGCATTCGGCTGCCTCCTTCCTCTAGAGAAAACGCCTGCGACCCGCCGCTATTCCATCTGGGGAGCGGCGTGGTGTGGGCAGGCCGAGGCGGCATGCGCTGGCTGGAACCAACCGAGGAACGACGCCGTCCGGCCGCCGGCCGTGGCAGCGTTTGTGCCAGTGGCCCCGGGAGGAGTCGAACCTCCGCACGCAGATTCGAAGTCTGCCGCTCTATCCACTGAGCTACGGGGCCGTTCAGGCAGAGTAGCGTCGTGGAAACCGAGGCAGCCGCCCGGCGGTGGGTCGAGGGCTGGCGGCGCGCGTGGCCTGCAGCCGACGCCGACGGCGTCGCCGCGCTCTATGCCGAGGACGCCCAGTTTCGCTCGGAGCCGTTCCGGGATCTGCAGAGCCCGCGCGCGTACGCGGAATGGGCGTTCTCGGACCAGGACGAGGCCGAGTGCTGGTTCGGCGAGCCGATCGTCGCCGGCGACCGCGCCGTCGTTGAATACTGGGGCGTCGTCCGCTAC
>DASZCE010000381.1:0-10710 GCA_035943455.1 Gaiellaceae bacterium
GGCCGGGTCGGCTGGCTGGACTGGCAGAGACCCGGGTTCGATCTCGGTCTCAGGCTGCGCGACGCCGCCGCGGAGCGGCCGGAGCTCGTCGGCGTCGTGCTCGGCGGTCACGGCGTGATCGCGTGGGCCGAGACCTCGGAAGCGTGCGAGGCGCTCTCCCGGGAGCTGATCGCCGACGCCGAGCGCTACCTCGCCGAGCGCGGCCGCCCCTCGCCGTTCGGCGCCGAGCGTCCGTCCTTCGCCTCCCTCCCGACGGACGAGCGCCGGCGGCGGGCGGCCTCCCTCGCGCCGGTCGTCCGGGGGCTTGCCGGCACCGATCGGCGTGTGATCGGCCACTTCACGGACTCCGACGTCGTTCTCGACTTCCTCGCGGCCGACGCCGCGCCTCGGCTCGCCTCGCTCGGGACGTCGTGTCCGGACCACTTCCTCCGCACGAAGGTGCGGCCGCTGCTGCTCGACCTGCCCGCCGACGCGTCGCCCGAGGACAAGGTCGCCTGTCTCCGGGAGCTGCATGCGGACTACCGGGACGACTACCGCCGCTACTACGAGGAGAACGCCACGCCCGAGTCGCCGCCGATGCGCGGCGCCGACCCGGCGATCGTGCTGCTCGCGGGCATCGGCATGTGGAGCTTCGGCACGGATGCGCAGACGGCGCGCGTCGCCGGCGAGTTCTACCTCAACGCGATCAACGTCATGCGTGGCGCCGAGGCCCTCTCCGCGTACACGCCGATTTCGGACTCCGAGAAATTCCGCGTCGAGTACTGGGAGCTCGAGGAGCGCAAGCTGCGGATGCGCCCGCCGGCGCCTCCGCTCGCGGGGAAGGTCGCGTTCATCACCGGCGCGGCGTCCGGCATCGGGCTGGCGATCGCCGGCCGGCTTTACGGCCTGGGCGCCGCGGTCGTGATCGCGGATCTCGACGCCGACGCGGCGGACCGGGAGGCGGCGACACTCGCCGATCCCGACCGGGTCCTCGCCGTTCGCGTCGACGTCGCGGACGAGCAGTCCGTCGCCGATGCGCTCGCGGCGACGTGCCTTCGCTACGGCGGGGTCGACATCGTCGTCAACAACGCCGGGCTGGCGAGCTCGGCGCCGCTTCTCGAGACCGAGGCTTCGGACTACGACCGGCTTCAGGCCGTCATGGCGCGAGGGTCGTTCCTCGTCAGCCGCGCCGCGGCTCGGATCCTGATCGACCAGGGAACCGGTGGTGACATCGTCTACGTCGCGTCGAAGAACGCCGTCTTCGCCGGCCCGAACAACGTCGCCTACGGAAGCGTCAAGGCGGCTCAGGCACACCAGGTCCGGCTCCTGGCGGCCGAGCTCGGCCCGCACCGGATCCGCGTGAACGGGGTCAATCCGGACGCGGTGGTGCGCGGGTCGGGGATCTTCGCGGGAGAGTGGGCGAAGGAGCGCGCGGAGGCCTACGGCGTTCCCGTCGAGGAGCTCGGCCGGTTCTACGCCGAGCGGACGCTCCTCAAGACGGAGATCCTCCCCGAGCACATCGCCGATGCGGTCGCGGCGCTCGTCGGCGGAGACTTCCGCGTCACGACCGGCTCCTTCGTCCCCGTCGACGGCGGCATCCCGGCGGCGTTCCCGAGGTGACCGCCGTGAAGCTGAGCACGGAGACGATCACGACCCTCGAGGCGGACCGCCAGCAAGGACATGCCGAGGCGCTCGGCGCCGCGACGTCGCTGCTCGACCGGCAGGGCGTCGACGCCGAGCGCGTGATCGAGGAAGTCGCCCGCTTCAGCGTGGCCGCTCCTTCCTGGGCGCTCGGAACCGGCGGCACCCGCTTCGCGCGCTTTCCGGGCGCGGGGGAGCCCCGCACCGTCGAGGAGAAGCTCGACGACGTGGCCGCGCTCAACGCGCTCACCGGAGCGAACAGGACGGTCAGCCTGCACATCCCCTGGGACGAGCCAGAGGACCCTGCCGCGCTGCGGGACTACGCCGGGTCGCTCGGGCTGGCCTTCGACGCCGTGAACTCGAACACCTTTCAGGACAATCCCTCGACGACGCGCGACGGATCGATCTCGTACAAGTTCGGGTCGATGGCCGCCGCCTCCGACACCGTGCGCGAGGAGGCCGTGGCTCACAACCTCCGCGTCGTCGAGCTCGGTGTCGAGCTCGGCTCGAGCGCGCTCAGCATCTGGCTTTCCGACGGCACGAACCACCCCGGGCAGGCGAGCTTCCGGCGTCAGTTCGAACGCGTCGCCGAGTGCCTGCGGCGGATCCACGACGCGCTGCCGGACGGGTGGCTGCTGTTCACAGAGCACAAGCCGTACGAGCCGTCGTTCTACTCGACGGTGGTCGCCGACTGGGGATCGTCGCTCCTGCTCGCCGAGGCCGCCGGCCCCAACGCGCGCTGTCTCGTCGATCTCGGCCACCACCTGCCGAACACGAACGTCGAGCAGGTGGTCTCGCGGCTGGCGATGACCGGCCGGCTGGGCGGGTTCCACTTCAACGACTCGAAGTACGGCGACGACGACCTGACCGTCGGCTCGGTGCAGCCGTTCCAGCTCTTCCTCGTGATGCTCGAGCTGCTGGAGCACGGCGCGGGAGCGATGCCCGAGCTCGCGTACATGATCGACCAGAGCAACAACCTCAAGGATCCGATCGAGGATCTCGCCCAGGCGACGGACGCGATCCAGCACAGCCTGGCTCTCGCCCTGTGCGTCGATCGCGAGTCGCTGGTCGCCGCGCAGGAGGCCGACGACCCAGCGCTGGGGGCGGAGCTCCTCCACAGGGCCTACCGCGCCGATGTGCGGCCGCTCGTCGCCGAGGCGCGGCGCCGGAACGGCGCGGCGCTCGATCCGGTGACCGCGTACCGCCGGAGCGGCTACCGCGCCGCCGTCGCGCGGGCGCGAGGCTCCGGCCACGTCGCGACCGGGTTGTAGGGGATGCTGCGGGTCGCGGCCGTCGACATGGGCGCGACGTCCGTCCGCGTCGCCGTGATCGACCTCGAGGCCGAGGCACCGAACGTCGAGATCGTCCACCGCTGGCACCACAGCCCGAAGGGGCGGCCCGACGGTTCGGTGCGCTGGCGCTGGGCGGAGCTGATCGAGAAGGTTTACCGCGGCCTCGAGCGCGCGCTCGGCGGAGGACCGTTGGCCTCGATCGGCGTCGACGGGTGGGCGGTCGACTACGGCCTCCTGGACGACGAGGGCCGTCTGCTCTCGGATCCTCATAGCTACCGAAGCCCCCGCACCGAACGCTGGCGTGACACCGCTCGCTCGCTCGGCGAGGCGGAGCTCTATCGCCGCACCGGAATCCAGCTGATGCCGATCAACACCATCTTCCAGCTCGCCGCTCACGACGCTGAGGAGCTGGCTCGCGCCGCGACGCTCGTCATGCTGCCGGAGCTCGTCGCGTACGAGCTCACCGGCGAGGTAGCGAGCGAGCGCTCCAACGCCGGCACAACGGGCCTCCTCGACGTGGCGACGGGGGAGTGGGCAGCAGATCTTGCCGAGGCGGTCGGCGTCAACCCAGTCATCCTGCCGCCGGCCGAACGCGCGGGTCGGCTGCTCGGGCACTACCGCGGGACGCCCGTCCATCTCGTCGCCGCGCACGACACGGCCTGTGCATTTGCGGCAAGCCCGCTCGACGGCGACCGCCGCGCCCTCGTGTCCGCGGGCACCTGGTTCCTCGTCGGAGTCGAGCGGTCGACGCCAGATACGTCTGAGGCCGCACGCGAGTCCAACTTCTCCAACGAAATCGGCGCCGTCGGCGGCTACCGGTTCCTGAAGAACGTCACCGGCTTCTGGCTGCTCGAGCGCTGCGCCGCAGAGTGGGGGGTCACGGGACGCGATGCGCTGGCGATGGCAGCCGAGGCGAGTGGGGCGCCGGTGTTCGACGTCGGCGACGAGCGATTCCTTGCGCCGGCGTCGATGGATGCGGAGGTTCGCGCGGCCGCGGGAATCGCCGACGACGCCGCCAGAGCCGTGGTCGCCCGGTCGATCGTCGAATCGGTCGCGACCGGCGTCGCCCGCGTGGTCGAAGAGCTCGCGCGCCACGGACGGCGGATCCGCGAGCTCGTGATCGCCGGCGGCGCTTCGTCCTCGCCGTTCGTTCGAGACCGCCTCGCCGCGACGACCGATCTGCAGGTGCTAGCGGGTGCGATGGAAGCGAGCGCGCTCGGCAACGCCCTCGTCCAAGGAATCGCGCTCGGGCGATTCGCCGACCTGCGCGAAGGCCGCCGTTGGGTCAGCGGTTCTCGGCCGGCTCGGCCTGAGCGTTAGAGCCGTCGCTTCCGCGGAGCCGGCTCACAAGGCGGCAGCGCTGCCGTGGACGGCTGGCTGCGATACGAATCCGGCAACGACGAGGCAGGAGAGACGGTGACGCAGGGTCACCGAGCGCTCATAGCGCCAGCACCTCGATCACGTGGATAAGCACCGCACAATTCCAGCCGGCGAGCGCTGCAAGTACCCAGCCTCCTACGTGCTTCATCTCCCCCTCTCCCGGGTTCGTCCCGTCGACCCCGCCTAACCTCACGGGTAGCTCAGAACGGCCGTATCGGAGCCCGCCGAAGGAATGGACCTAGCGTTCGGGTGGGTAGGGATCGGCTCGGGGCGTTTCGAAGCTCATCGCGTGTAGTGCGACGACTGCCGGCGAGTGCTCGTCCCAGGAGCGGTGTGCATCTGAGCTCGTTTCGTGAGGCAGCGCGACCGGCGGCGCCTGGGGCGAGGCCGCCGTCGCCGAAGCTGCCGTGGCGCTCAGAGCCTCCGGTTCGAGCTCCGGCTAACGGTCTGCGCCCGGCTTGTGCGCTTGGTTCCGCTCGTCTGCCCCTTCCTCGATCCCCTCTGCGCCGCGGTGGTCGACCGGGGCCGTTACCTGGATCAGTGGCCGCGTGGTGGAGACGGGCGCCTTCTTCGTTGGCGTTCGCCGCGGCCGCTCGTCCGGCCTGGCGGCGGCGGGAGCATCGGTCCGTGGCGGCGGTGTGGCGTCGTCCCGGGCAATCACGTGCACGGCGATCGCGACCCCCGCGAAGACGATCCCAAGCGCGATCAGACCCGCGATGCGCACAAGGCTGAGCCTAGACCGTCGAGTCGGCGCCGGTTCGCTTGCGGCGCCCGGTATTCCTCTTATCGCCGAAGCGTCTGGAAGGCGCGGAAGGACGGCTTCCGCTTGCCGCTCGCCGAGACGACCCCGGACTGCCAGCCCGAGAGCCGCCGCTCGTCGCGGATGAGGAACCAGACCATCATGTCGACCCGCTTCGTCCGGCGGGCGATCGCGTACGCCTGGTGGACGTACTTCGCCTGCGTCCGGTGCGAGACGCCGAACAACCGATCGGGCGGCCTCGTCTGGTAGCCGTACTCCGTGATCCACAGGCGCATGCCTCGGCCGTACAGCCGGTTGAGCTGCCGGATCAGCACGCCGATGTTTCCGAGTGTCACCGCCTTCTTCGAGCGCGGCACGGTCGACGGCCGC
The DNA here is from genome assembly GCA_035943455.1 of Gaiellaceae bacterium. Taxonomy (GTDB): domain Bacteria; phylum Actinomycetota; class Thermoleophilia; order Gaiellales; family Gaiellaceae; genus JACDAN01. The sequence goes on from DASZCE010000381.1 coordinate 5,422, forward strand.
TCGTTGCGGTTGCCGTAGTAGGGATGGTGCGCGTAGGCGTCGAAGCGTTTGGCGCCTGCACGGCGCAGCCAGGTCATGAAGACGAGCGGTGACGTCGACGGCCGAGAGCTCCGCGGTGCGTCGTTACCGCGCGGACCGGTGGCGCCGCAGGCAACCTTCTCGCCCCTGATCCGCGTCGAGTGCACGCCCGCCGACACGGCCGCGCAGATCTTGGCGTAGTCGAAGGCGCTCTGCGGCCGCCACTTCGTCCTGAACCGCTTCCACTGCGGCTTCAGGAACACCGGATTGTTCGGCTCGTTCCAGGCGAGCCAGTGACGCACCGCCGGGAGGACGCGAGACGGCTCGTTCTCGCGCTCCCTGACGTGGTAGTTGCCGCTGTAGCGCCTCGCGGCGGCGTGCGCGAAGAGCCGAAGGTCCTTGATCCGGCGTGGCAGCCGGTTCTTGGCGCGGCCGGCCCAGCGCGGTGTCCCAAAGAGCGATGCCAGTACACGAATCCTGTTCGCCGCCGCCTCGGTGACGACTCGGTCGACCGCCGTCCAGTTGTACGCAGGGTCGGCTGGGTCTGCGGGCGCCTTCGGCCGACGCCTGGCGACGGTCGCCCAATCGATCGTCACGCGGACGATCCCTGCGCGCAGGCTCCGTAGCCGCCGGAACGCCCACTCGGTCCGGCCGTAGACGTGCTCGTCGTCGTAGAAGCCGACGAGCATGCGAGATTGCGACGTTCGATACGAACCTCCGCTCGAGCCCGGTGCGGAGCCCGCGTTCGAGCTCGTGGCGATTGCAACCGCGGCCGCAGCCGCCAGCGAAACGAGGATTGGGACGAACCGCTTGATCATCTCCGGGTGACGACGGTACCCGCGGTTTGCCCGCCCAAATCCCATGCTTACGAAGGTTTTACGGGTCGCAATCCGGCCAAAAACGGACTACCAGTCCGGCTCGTAGGCCCGAACGATCCCCCCGATCCAGCGCTTTCTCGACCCGTCGGCGTTCATGGCGTATAAGCGAGACGACCTCGTGTAGAGGATTCGACGGCCGTCCGGCGACCACGCCGCCGCGATGCCACTCGTGAGCTTCCGCACATGCTTCCCATCGGCCCGCATGACGAACACGTGGGTGTCGCCGCGGTCGCCGAAGCGCGTGAAGAGAATCTGCTTCCCGTTGGGCGACCAGCCTGCCGGCTGCTCGAGCGCCCTCGTCGCGAGGAGCAGCCGCGGCTCACCCGCTTGCACGGCCGTGACGAAGATGTCGCCACGGCTTCGCCCCGTCGGGGCGGAGAACACGACCTCGGTGCCGGCCGGCGACCAGCGGGCTCCGAACCCCGGCCCGAGGCAGCGAAGGTCGCTCCCGTCGCGGCGGACCACACAGATCGACGACCCCGCCTCGTCGATCGCCTCCGGCGGCCGGCGCGAGAACGCAACCCAGGCCCCGTCGGGCGACCATTGGGCATCGACGTTCCAGTCGGGAGATCGGGTCACCGTCCTCAATCCGGTGCCGTCGATGCGAACGAGCTGGATCTCGAAGTCCGAGAGAGGCCGCTCGGGAGGCGGGGTCCCGTCGAAGGCGACCCACCGGCCGTCGGGAGAAAGCCGTGGCCGCTTGGCGTTCTGGCGGTTGCGCAGGATGCGGCGAAGTCGTGAGCCGTTGCTCCGAACCGTCCAGATCGAAGGCCACGGCGAATCGCTCCAGAACACGATCGGGGTCACCGGTGGCCGGGGCAGACGGTGCGTTGCCGTCCCCGCGGACGGTGTCGCCGCAAGGCCCGCACACGCGAGGCCGAGAGCGACGACACTCCCTGGCCGGAGCCGGCCGATCGACGGCGTCACGTCCCCTATACGCGCGCGATTGCCCTGAGGTTCCAGCGGAGCTATGCCGGGAGCATGGGGCGCGGCAGCTCGACAACGAAGGTCGCCCCGATTCCCGGTTCCGACGTGAGGTCGAGGCGGCCGCCCATCCGCTCGACGAGCTCGCGTGAGATGTAGAGACCAAGGCCGGTGCCGCTCGGGGCGTGTCTGAGCTGGGGGTCGGCGCGGTAGAACTTCTCGAACACCCGCTCTCGGTCTTCCGGGTCGATGCCAGGGCCTGCGTCGGCCACGATGATGCGGACGGCCCCGTCGGCGCTCTCCGCCGACACCTTGATCGGCGCCCTCCCGTACTTGACCGCATTGTCGAGCAGGTTGATGAGCACCTGCTGCATGCGGTCGGAATCACCGGTTGCGTCGCGGACGTCACGGTCGATGTCGACGTCGACGGTGATTGAGTCGGGGAAGCGCGGACGCATGGCGTCGAGCACGGAGCGAAGGACCGCCGCCACGTCGACGGTCTCGCGCTCGACACGGAGCTCGCCGCGGTCGAGAAGGCTCGTCAGCAACACCTCCTCCGTGATCTGGCTCAGCCGCGCGGCCTCCGTTGCGATCATCTCCAGGAGGCGCTGCTTCCCCTCCTGGTTGAGATCGCTGTCTCGCCGAAGCAGTGTCTGCGCGGCTCCGTAGACCGCGGCCATCGGTGTTCGCAGCTCGTGCGAGATCGTGGCGACGAAGTCGTTCTTCTGCTCCTCGAGCAGCCGCTCGCTGGTTACGTCGCGGAATGCGTAGACCACGCCGTCGTTCGTGCGAACGGCGACGAACGAGAGCCAGCGGTCGTGTCCCTCGATCTCGACCGGCAGCGTCACGGCTCTCGCCGTCGCGCCTTCCTCGGCGACGGGAATGCGCGTAGCAAGAGCATCCCAGCCTGGAATCCGGTCCGTGAGGGAGCCGCCCACGACGCGGTCCGCCTCCAGGCCGGTTGCCAGCGTCGCTGCCTTGTTCCAGAGGCGAACCTTCCCGGCCCTGTCGACGAGGAAGATGCCGTCGCCGACGGCTTCGAGCACCTGTGCAGCCTGCTCCCGCTCGACTGCGACGGCGCGCGCTGCTGCCTCGGCCGCCTCGAGCCGCCGCCGCTCCTGCTGGAGCCGCGCATTCCGAACAGCCGCTCCCATCTGGGCGACGAGGCCCTCAAACAGCTCGAGGTCGTCGCCGGTGTACGTGCCGCTGTCGGTCATCAGCTGCACGACGCCGACCACGTCGCCGTCGTCCTTGACCGGCACCATCATCGCGGCCGTCGTGCGAGAGGCGCCGCCGTCGGGGATCCTCTCGAGCTGCCCCTCCGCGTCGACGTTGTAGTAGACGCCGTCGACTGTCTTCACGCGCTCGACGACGTCGTTGAAGAGCAGCGGCTCGCCGGTCACGATCACGCGGCTCTGCATGCCGCCTCCGTCGCGATTCAGGGGCAGCGGCGGCAAGCTCGCCGCGTCGAGCACGTTTCCGTCCGTCCAGGCGTACTCGCAGCGAATCAGGTCGTCGCGCGGCTCGTACGAGGACAGGATCAGGCCGTCGTGCTGGACGACGTCCGCGACCAGCTCGCGGAACCGCTCATAGAGACGCTCGGGCTCGATGCTCTCGGCCAGCCGCTGAGCGGCGTGCAAGAGGAGCTCAGCCACATCGGCTTTCCGCCTGAGCTCGCTGTTGTCCACTTCTCTGACACTAGTTCAGGATTTGGCGACGATCCAGCCGCGCGCCCCTGAAAGGTCACCGCCAGTTGACGACGACCCGGCCGTCCTCGTCGGTGACACTCGTTGCAAAAGCGGCACAAGCCGCGCGGAAGCGCTCGCGGATCCACTCGGCCTCGTCGCCGTCGGCGAGTCGCGTGTAGCAGTACTCCAGCTTCAGAGGCACAGCCTCGACGCGAAGCGGTCCTTGCCTGTCGAGGGTAACGAAGAAGAGCAGCCCGAGGTCGTTCCGCTCGGGGCCAACGGCGTAATCGTCGAGGAAGTCCCCGAGGTCGTACAGGATCCCGCGCTCGACGCCGTGGAAGACGTGCGCGGAGTGGCCTGCGATCAGCGTCGCACCGGCGGCGAGCAGTCCGTGCGCGGCCGTACGGACGTACGGCTGAGGCGCCGGAACCATGTTCGGCCCCCAGTGCGGGGTCACGAGCACCGCGTCGACTTCGAGTCGTGAGAGCGCTTCCGGCAACCAGCCGAGTCCCTGACGCACGTCGACGTACGCGATCCCCGGAGACGCTGCCCCGGCCGCGAAGTCGCGGGGGTGGTCGCTACAGCCGATCACGCCGAGACGAAGACCGTTCTTCTCCAGGACCACCGGCGCGCGGGCCTCCTCGGCGTTGCCGCCCGCCCCGACCCAGGCGACGCCGGCCTCCTGCAAGGAGGCGAACGTGTCGAGGAGTGCCTGTGGCCCGAAGTCGAGCGCGTGGTTGTTCGCGAGCGTGACGCAGTCCGCGCCGAGCCGGGTCAAGACCTCGGTGGCGGCCGGTGGCGCTCTGAAGAAGAACGGTTTGCCGGGGTCGTGCCACGGGGTGCCGCGCTCGGAGATGCAGCACTCGAGATTCAGCACGAAGAGGTCCGCCTCCAGCGTGAGGGCGGCCACCTCGTCGGCGACCAGGCTCTCGGGCCCGTTGCCGGCGATTCTCTCCCCGACCTTGCGTCCCAGCATCGTGTCGCCGGCGAGCGCCAGTCTCAGCTCGCCCGTGTCCGTACGCTGTGTCCGTCGAGTTTCCGCTCGCCCCTCCTGCCGGTCACTATGCCCGCCAGAAGGGCGGGACGGTTTATGGCGCCGCGGCGATCGTCCGCGTCGCGAGGAGCTCGTGGCGGCGCCGTGCCGCCTCGGGGGCGTCCCGCTCGAGCGTCCAGACATCGCGTTTGAAGAGGCTGACCGGCCGCAGTGGCGTGGTGGCGACGATGGTCGCTGTACGGCGGCCGGAGGTGAGCACCGCCACCTCGCCGATCATCTCGCCGGCGCCAACCATACGGAGCGTCGCGCCGTCCCGGATCACCTCCGCCGTCCCGGCGCCGATCGCAAACAGGCAGTGGCCGAACTCGTCCTCGGTCGTCAGCGTGTCTTCCTCGCCGATCTCGAGCTCGTTGGCCACCGCCGCGACCGCCGCAAGGTCCGCCTCGGGCAGTGTCGAGAAGAGCGGGATCGCCGCCAGCCGCCGCATATCCATCGCCGAGACCCTACGCGCCTGCGTGGGGCGATCCGGTCCACGTCCGGTGAAGAGGTGGCGACGAGCTAGGTCCCTGCTAGCCCGCGGACCTCGTAGGCAGCGACCGGACGACCGAAGCCTTTGAGCTCGAGCATGCCCGCGGGCGCCGTCTCGACTGCCTCCTCGACCGCGGCAAAGATCCGCGGGCCGATCAGGATCTGACCCGCCTCCGCGCGGCTGCTGAGCCGTGAGGCGAGATTCGCCACCGGTCCAAGCACGCCGTAGTCGTAGCGCCCCTCGAAGCCGATCCGACCC
>DASZCE010000382.1:0-3280 GCA_035943455.1 Gaiellaceae bacterium
CCTCGATGGTGGCTGGACCGTGTCGCCGGAGCTCGTCGAGCAGCGACAGCCGGACAGGGTCGGCAAGAGCGTCCATTGCCTGAGGATCCGTCAGGATGAGATCGCCGACGGCGTTCAGCGCGGGCTCGCCGCTCCTTCCGCCCGTCATGTCTCCTCGCCGATCCGCGGACCGAGGCGGATGACCTCGGGGCTCGGCTGAAGCGCCCACGGCGGCGGATCGACCCCGTCCTGCTCGGCGGCCCGACGCGCGAAGGAGCGCTCGAAGCCGGCGGGCGTGCAGATCAGGAGGTAACGCGCCGGCACCCCGCTCTGGTTCGCCAGCGTGTGCGGCACGCCCCGCGGCACGAAGGCCAGCTCTCCCGACCGCTTGGTGATGATGTCCTGCTCGACCTGAAACGTCAGCTCGCCCTCGAGCACATAGAACGCCTCGTCGAAGTCGTGCACGTGCAGCGGCGGGCCGGCGAAATCCGCGTCGATCGAGATCTCGATGAGCGACCCGTGGCCGCCGGTCTGCTCGCTGCGCAGTCGCACCTCGAAGCGAGGCGTGGAGGTTGGTTCACGCGTTGACATCCATCTGCCTCAGGTCGCCGGCGCGTAGGCGAGGTTCAAGACGCCGGTCTCGAAGGTTTCGGCGCCGAGCAGCTCGAGCTTCGTCTGCGGCTGGTCGGGCGTGAACAGCCGCGCCATGCCGTCGCCCACCACGATCGGGTGCACGAACAGATGCAATTCGTCGAGCAGGCCCTCGCGGAGGAGCCAGCGGACCGTGGTTGCGCTTCCCGACATGACGATGTCGCCCCCCTCCTCGGCCTTAAGCGCGGCGATCGTGGCCGCGACGTCGCCGTTGATGATCTCGGAGTTCTCCCAGCCCGCGCTGGTCAGGGTGTTGGAGACGACGTACTTCTTCGTCTTGTTGAGTACGTCGCCGAAGGGCTCGTCGGCGTGCTCGGGCCAGTAGGCCGCCCACTCCTCGTAGAGGACGCGGCCCATCAGATAGGCATCGACGTTGGCGGCGCCCGCGCCGACGGCCGCGCCCATCTCGTCGTTGAAGTAGGGGAAGTGCCACTTGTCGGGGGACTCGACGACGCCGTCGAGCGAGATGAAGAAGTTCGACTTGATCTTGCGCATCAGGCCTCCTGCATTCGGTTGTCTGGTCGCTTACGAAATGGTTCGGGTTTCGCTGTTCGCTGCGAGCAGGGCGTCCATCTGTCCGACTGACTGCGGGAACACCTCGAATGCGCCCCAGCGCTCCAGCATCTCCCAGTGCTCGCTGGACTCGAAGACGAAGCCCAGTTCCATGCGAGTGCCGCGATCGTGCTCGGTGAGTCGCATCCGCACCGCAGTGGTCGGCATCTCGGCGTTCGGTGTCCCGTCCTGATTGGCCCATCCGTCGGTGAACTCGAGCAACGCGGGAGCGTCGACGGACGTGACCCGCCACCAGCCGCGAGACGTGTCGCCCTCTGGGCCGGTCATGATGTAGGTGACCTCACCGCCGGCTACGAGGGCATGCTTCTCCACGGTCGCGGGGTGCGTCGGCGGCCCCCACCAGCGCTCCAGCTGCCGCGGGTCGGCCCACAACTCCCACACCCGCTCGATCGGGGCCTCGAACTCGGCGACCAGGATGAGGCTCAGGGTCTCGAAGTGCTTCTCGACTCTGATGACGCTCATCCGCCGTGACCCGTCGAGGGCTCGGTCTCTTCAGGCTGGGGAGCCTGCGCGAGTAGATCCCCCATCCGCTCGACACGGCCGCGCCAGGCCGTCTCGAGCTCGTCGAGGACCCGCCGCGCCCGGCCGACGGCGGAGGCGTCGGTGCGCACAAGCTGCTCCCGGCCGCGGCGCTCCTTTACGACGAGGCCGGCCCGCTCCAGCACCGCGACGTGCTTCTGCACCGCGGCGAAGCTCATCGGGTAGACGTCGGCTAGCCGCGACACCGACCGTTCGCTCCGAACGCAGCGGTGAAGGATGTCGCGTCGGGTCGCGTCGGCCAGTGCCTGAAACAGGCGATCCACCTCCTCGTCGGTCAACTTACCTACAACCATTCGGTTGTAGGTTAGCAGGCTCGCCCCTACAGGTGGAGGAGCGCCCCCGGGAGCACGTAGGCGGATGCCAAGTCCGCCTCCGCGCGTTCCTCCCTCGTCATGTCGCATGCGCGCCGCCCTGACCGCGCGCTCACGTGCACGGTGGCTGCGAGGTATCCCGGATACAGGCCGTCAGCTTTTCTTGATGCCGTAGTCGGCGAGTCCGCTCTCGAGGGCGGCGAGCGCCTGCTTGGCCTGCGCGCGGACGTCGCGGGCGAGCTTACGGTTCGGTGTGCCGGCGAGCGTTTCGCGTCGGACGTAGTCGATGAGCGAGCGGTGTACGCCGATCAACGCGTTGGCGACGACCCAGGGCGTCACGTCTGAGGGGTGGGCGCCGGTCTCATCGGCGATTGCTTCGGCGAGCGACGCGGTGAAGCGGGCGAAGACTTGTTGCTCGTGGGCGAGCAGGGTTGGGCTCTCGACGATCGTGCGGGTGATCGCGCGGAGCCGGTCGCTCGCGTCGGCCCGCCCCAGTACGCCCTGCTGGTCGAGGACGAAGCGTCCGAACGCGGCCAGAATCGACACGCCGGCCTCGCGGTCTCGGACGGCATCGATCATCGCCTGCTCGAACTCCTCGAGGCGGTGGTAGAAGAGCTCGGGCTTGCTCGGGAAGTAGTTGTAGACCGTCTTGGTGTCGACGTCTGCCTCGCGGGCGATCTCCGCGACCGTGACCGCGTCAAAGCCGCGCTCGAGGAAGAGCTCGCGAGCGGTGTCGGCGATCAGCTCCCGCGTGCGCTGCTTCTTGCGCTCGCGGAGGCCCGGCGTCTGGGCGTTGGAGGTCATCGGCTTTCGTAGTGAGGAACGGCTGCGCCGCCCGCGAGCTTACGGCGCGTCCCCGTCGTTGGTCGCCCCTGCAACAGAGACAGCGCGCGATCTGCTACTACTTCCACTCACGGTAATATTCTAGTACATAGAACGTTCTCCGGTTAGATGGCTGAGTCGAGCAAAGGAGGCTTCCGATGACGCAGACGCTCGATGCAAGATCGACCGCCCGGGACGGCGGCCTCGAACGCGAGATTCTCACCCTGGCTGCGGTGGTGGTGCTCGGGACGATCATGACGGTCCTCGACCTGACCATCGTAAACGTGGCGATCCCCACGCTCGGACGCGAGTTCGCGACGTCGATCTCGGCGATCCAGTGGGTGATGACCGGCTACATGCTTGCCTTTGCGAGCGTGATCCCGCTCGCCGGTTGGGCGAGCGAG
>DASZCE010000383.1:0-4058 GCA_035943455.1 Gaiellaceae bacterium
CGCCAGGATCGTACTGCCGAGATCTGGCTCGACGACGTCGCGCGCCCGCGCGGGGGCACGACTGGAGCTGGGGAAACCTCCCGGTTTCCCCAGACCCCTTCCACGGCCGCGCATCCGCGCGGCAGCGCTTCGCGCTCGCGCTCGCGCTCGCGCTCGCGGTCGAATTTCCCGGAAGATGGGAACCTCGCGCTCTCGCGTCACGAAGTCGGGGTGGAATTGGCTCTAGACTCCGCCTCCGCCGTGTCACGAGCTGCCCAGTTGAAGCGCGCCCGGCAGCGCGTTAGCGTCCCTCCAATGCCTCCGCCCAAGGCGGTCGAGAAGGCGCGACGCGTACGAAAGCGCCGCGTGGCCGGCGGACAGCGAGCCAGGCGCATCGCAATGCTCATGGTCGCCTCCGCGGCGATCGCCATCACCTTGCTCCTGACGGCCTTCGGCTCGGGTGAGTCCAGGCCGGCAGTGAGGGGCCCCGCGCCGGCTCAGCGGCTCTTGCCCACCGGGCCTCCGCGTCCCCAGATCGTCGCTCTGCGCGACACGCTTCGAGTCCAGCTGCCGGTCTCGCAGGCACGTGTGACCGCAATCGGCTACCACGGCGTCGACAACGGCGCGCTCCCGCTCGAGCCCGTTGGCCGGCGCGCAAACGAGGGTGTCCTCGGGCGGCTGTTCCGTCGCATCGTCGGCACCGGAGACAGTGGGCTTGCCTACTACCAGCTCGGCGGCGACGGACCGGCCACCGCGGCGCTGGACGTCGGAGCGCCCGCCGGAACCGACGTGTATGCGCCGGTCGACGGCACGATCGTCGGCATTACGGATCTCGTCATCGGCGGTCGTCGGCTCGGCAGCCGGATCGACATTCAGCCGGCCAGCGCCCCATCGCTCGTCGTCTCGCTGACCCACGTGCGTCCGGATCCAGCGCTCACCATCGGCGGCGGGGTCAGCGCGGGAACGTCGAAGATCGGCACGGTGCTCGACTTCTCGCGCGTCGAGCGGCAGGCGCTGGCCCGTTACACCCAGGACGCGGGCAACCACGTCTCGCTCGAGGCGCACCCGGTCGCCACCCTCCCACTTCCATAAGACTCCTCTTCGTCGCGGATGTGAACGGCGCCCCCGGCGTACGCGCCGTCGAGCGTCTGCTGCCGCCACTCCGCGAGGAGCTGAGCGTCGACTTCTGCGTGACGAACGGTGAGAACGCAGCAGACGGGCTGGGGCTGACGCCGCGGATCGCAGAGAAGATCCTCGCCTCAGGCGCAGACGTGATCACACTCGGCAACCACACGTGGCGCCGGAAGGAGATCGCCCCCTATCTGGCGGAGACCGACCGCGTGATCCGACCCGCGAACCTTTCCGCGCACATGCCCGGCCGCGGGCTGGCGATCGCCGAGGGGTCGGACGGGACGCCGGTTGCGGTGATCAACGTGCTTGGACAGCTGTTCCTGGCGCCGCCGATGGGGCCGTGGGAGGTGATCGACGACCTGGTCGCGGAGGCGCGCCGGACGACGGGCGTGATTCTCGTCGACTTCCACGGCGAGGCGACGAGCGAGAAGGTGGCGATGGCTGCCTACCTCGACGGCAAGGTGACCGCGGTGATCGGAACGCACACGCACATCCAGACCAACGACGCGCGGGTGTCAGCACGAGGGACGGCGGCGATCACCGACGCGGGCATGACAGGCCCCCACGACTCGGTGATCGGCGTCGTCACGGAGCTCGCGGTCGAGCAGATGCGAACCGGGATGCCGATCCGGTTTCGGACCGCCTCCGGGGACGTTCGGCTCGAGGGGGTCCTCGTCGATTGCGACGGTGAAGGAAGGGCTAGGCGCTGCGAGCCGGTTCGGGCCGAACTCGACCAGCAAGAACCGCGGTAAGCGCAACGAGCACCAGGTCGCGGGCGAGCACGAGCCAGGAAGCGGCCGTGTCGAACTCGAGTGCGAGCTCCCAGTAGCGGAACGGGAACCACAGCTGGGTCAGCAAGAGCGCCGAAGCCAGCAGCCCCGAGGCGAGGAGCCCGCGGCGGCCGCCGACGAGCGGGACGAGCGGGATGAGCCAGATCAGGAACTGCGGAGAGAGCACCTTGCCGAAGGCAACGAACGCGCAGACCGCCGCTGCGCTCGCAGCCAGGAGCCGATCGCGGCCTGCCGGCCCGCGGGCGTACCAGACCCAGACCGTGGCGACAACGACGATCTGAACGGCCGTCGAGAGCATGGCGAGGACCGCGGGGGAGGCGCCCTCCAGGTTCTGCGAGCCGTGGCTCGATTCCATCGTCAGCTCGAGGCCGAACAGGTGGTGCGCCGCCAGCAAGAGGCCAGCGCCGAGGCTCTCGATCTGCAGCGGGCGGCCTGCCTGCTGCCAGAACGCATCCCAGACGCCGCCGGGAGAGATGACCGCGAACGGGATCACCACCGTACCCACGACGGCGAGGAAGGCGCCGGCGGAGGCCACCGCCTCCCGGCGGCCGCGAAGGCGCCAGACATGAGCGACCGCGATCGGCGCGAGCACCGCCGGATAGAGCTTCGCCGCTGTCGCCAGGCCGAGCGTCCCCAGCCCGAGCCGGAAGCGGTGAACGAGAAGGAGCGCGAGCGCTGCGACCGTGAGCGCCGCGGGCCAGAGGTCGAAGCGAGACAGCATCACCGAACCGAGTAGAAGCGGTGAGAGGGCAACGGGGAGCGGCGCCCACGACGATCTCGCGATGACAGCGACGAGGAGCACGCAGGCGACGCCGAGACTTGCCAGCAGCCCCTGGAAACGGCGTTCGTACGCCGCCGTGCTCTCGCTGTCGATCGCCGGCAGGACGAACACGGGAAGCGCCGCCGGCGGATACTCGAGCGGGAAATCCCGATACGGCACTTGCCCGGCCGTGATCGCCTCGCCGTAGCGCTCGTAGATCGGCGTGTCGGTGATCTGGTCGCGGGTGTAGAAGCCGTGATGGAGGAGTCCCCAGGAAACCAGGAAGAGCGCGGCCGCCGCCGCCGCGCTAACCAGCCGCACCGGCGGTCGGCCGCGAAGGCGCAAGCACGGCGAACGCAGCGAACGGGAAAAACCAGGGCAGGTAGAGGAAGAACCAGTGCGTGAGCACAAGCTCGAAGCCGATCAGGATGGCGGCGGTCAGCGCCGCCAGCTGGAGCGGCGACCGGCGGCGCGGGTAGAAGGCGGCGGCGACCGCACCGAGGGCCACCAAGCCGACCAGCGCCACCTGCACGATCCGGAGGTCTGGGATTCCCGCCGCGTGGTATTGACCCCAGTCCCAGATCGAGAACGGCGAGTCGCGCGTCAGCTGCCACGCCAGCGTCCGATCCCAGAAGACTCGTACCGCGTGGATCGGATCGGGTTCGAGCAGGAGAATCGCGAAGGCGGCAACCGTCCCCGTCGCGAATCCCGCTGCGAAGATCACCGGCGCGCGCGGCCGTCGCAGCCTGACGGCGTCCGGATAGCCGGCCCAGAGGGGCGCGACGAGGAGTGAGCCGAACTTTGTCCAGCCGGCCAGCGCGGCGAACACTCCGCGCGCCCACGCGGACGATGCGAGCCAGAATCCGAAGATCAAAAGCAGCGCCGGAAGCGTGTCGTTCGTGTTCGAGTTCGACGCGTACTGCGTGAACGGGTACGCGGCCCAGGCAAACGCGAGACCGGCCGCAAGTGGCAGACCTCCGAACCGCCGCCCGACGAGGGCGATACCGACCATGGCGAGCACGTCGAAGGCGATCGACGTGAAGTGCGCCGCGGGAAGGGCATCCCATTTGCCGCTCCAGCCGAGCATCAGATAGCCCGGGACGTACGCGAGATAGGAGATGGGCCCGTAGGTGTCGCCTCGCTCGTTCGACGACTCGCAGCGGCCGTTCGTCTGAATCCGCTCGCGAATCTCCCCCGCTTCGTCTGCCGGGCCGCACGGCTTCCGGTTGTCCTCGACGGGCATGTGGCCATAGGGCATCTCGCCGTTCACGATCCGGTTCGCCCCGATGACGCCGGCGTAGCCGACGTCGATCACGTTGGACTCGACGAAGTTCAGCCCGAGGCGGAAGCCGGCGAGGAACACGATCCCGACCGCGAGCCACGAGGCGGGTATGAGC
>DASZCE010000384.1:0-9537 GCA_035943455.1 Gaiellaceae bacterium
GATGTCGGGTGAGGAGCTGACGAGGATCGTGGGCGCTCCGCCGTCATACGCTCCGGCCCTTCGGGGTGCGCGGGACCTCGTGGAGGCACGCGAGTACGCTGCAATGCTGCTCTCGCCGGAAGCCGCGAGCATTCCGGCGAATCGAGAGACGCTCGAGCGATTCAAGGAGCTCGCCGACGGCGAGCCGCGGGGAATCGTGCGCGAGCTCAAGGCCGTCGGCGGCGACCTGCGCTCGCTCCGACTCGCGCTGACAGGCCGCGACAGGGGGCCCGAGCTAGCGGCGATACTGGCCGCGTTGCCGAAAGAGGAAGCGCTCCGGCGTGTCGATCAGGCTCTACAACACACTCACACGTAACGTCGACCCGCTCCCCGAGCCGCCCGGCCCGGTACGCATGTACATCTGCGGGCCGACGGTGAACGCCCGAGCGCACATCGGGAATGCACGCCCGTTCGTGCTCGGCATGTGGCTGCGCTCATGGCTTCGCTCACGCGGTTACGAGGCCGTGTTCGTGCACAACATCACCGACATCAACGACAAGATCTACGAGGCGGCTCCGGGCGCGAGCGCCGAGCTCGCCGAGCGCGTGACGAAGTGGTACCTCGAAGACACCGGCGCCTTCGGACTCGGGATGCCCGACCACCTGCCGAAGGCCAGCGAGATGGTCCCGCAGATCATCCGCTTCATCGAGCAGCTAATCGATCGAGGGCATGCATATGCGGTCGACGGGGACGTGTACTTCCGCGTCGGCCACGATCCCGAGTACGGGCACCTATCCGGCCAGCGGCCGGATCAAGTCGAGGAGCAGGAGCCGAACCCGCTGAAGGAGGATCCGCGCGACTTCGCGCTCTGGAAGGCGAACAAGCCCGGGGAGGACACGTGGTGGGACTCGCCGTGGGGCAGAGGGCGACCAGGCTGGCACATTGAGTGCTCGGTGATGGCCGAGGAGCTGCTCGGGACGCAGTTCGAGATTCACGGCGGCGGACTCGACCTCGTCTTCCCTCACCACGAGAACGAGCTCGCGCAGTCGCGGGCGCTCGGACACGCGTTCGCGCGGATCTGGGCGCACAACGGCATTCTTCGCTTCACCGACGAGAAGATGTCGAAGTCACTCGGCAACGTCGTGACGACGGACGTGGCGCTCGAGCAATGGGGCCGCGAGACGCTCTTGCTCCTCTTCCTCGGGGCCCACTGGCGCAAGCCGATGGACTTTTCGGAGGAGACGCTGGCGCAGGCTGCGGCGAGGGGCGACCGCTTGCGAGAGGTCTTCCGTAACCCCTCCGAGCCGGGGCCGCCCGATGCCTGGGACCGGTTCGCGGACGCGCTCGACGACGACTTCAACACGCCGGAGGCACTCGCCGTGATGCACGAGTGGCGCGACCACGAGCTGCTGCGGCGGGCGCTCGACGTCTTCGGACTCGGCTCGCTCGCGGCAAGGGAGGAGGCACCTGCGGAGGTCGTCGAGCTCGCCCAGCGGCGTCAACGGGTGCGAGCGGCCGGTGACTTCGAGGAGGCCGATCACCTCCGTGAGCAGATCGGTGCCGCTGGTTGGGAAGTCCGGGACGTCGCCGACGGCTTCCGCCTCGTACGCAGATGACGGTCGACCATGTGTACGGCCGGAATGCGGTACGCGAGGCCATGCATGGCCCGCGGAGCATCCTCGAGCTCTGGGCCACCGAGCGGGCGCTCGCCGCCGAGGCCTGGCTACGAGACGAGCCCGGCGTGCGTGTGCACCTGAAACCGGAACGCGCGCTGACCGAGGAGGTCGGAACGCGCGACCACCAGGGAGTCGTCGCGCGCGTCGGGCCGTACCGCTACGCAGACGCGTACGAGCTCGCCGGTGTCGAGCGTCCGCTGCTGGTCTGCCTCGACCAGGTCACCGACCCGCACAACCTCGGCGCCGTCGCCCGAAGCGCAGAGGGGGCAGGAGCAACGGGGATCGTGGTCCCCGCGCACGGATCGGCGCGTGTGACTCCCGCTGTCTCACGCGCGTCCGCCGGCGCGATCGAGCATGTTCCGATCGCGGTCGTTCCCAACCTCGCGCGGTTTCTGAACGAGGTCAAGGGTCCGGAGCTGTGGGTGTGGGGGGCTGCCTCTGACGGCGGGTCGTCGCTCTGGGAGACCGACCTCGCGGGCGGCGTCGCGTTCGTTCTCGGTGCCGAGGGGAAGGGCTTGCGGCCGCTTGTGCGTCGCGCCTGCGACGGAATCGTTTCGATCCCGCTCGCGGGGCGGATCGAGTCGCTTAACGTGAGCGTCGCTGCGGCCGTGCTTCTCTACGAGGCCCGGAGGCAACGCGATGGCTGATCCGACGCTGTACCTGTTCGACGGCTACAACGTCCTTCACTCGGCTGGGCTGGAGGATCGGCGGGAGCTCGTCGACATGCTCGCCAGCTTCGTCGCGTTACACGGTGCGCGCGGAGTGGTCGTCTTCGACGGCGTCGGCGTCGACGAGGAACGTGGATCGTTGGAGGTCCGGTTCGCGCCGCACGCCGATGCGGTGCTCGAGCGACTGGCGGCCGAGCATCGCGGGCGCGAGCGCGTCTGCCTGGTCTCTTCGGACGCCGCCATCCGCGGTACGTCAGGGCAGGAGGTCGCCAAGGTCAGTTCCGGGGAGTTCGCGGCCGAGCTCGCCGCAGTCGGGCATCGCGAGGATCGGCCGAGCAGGGTTGGCGAGCGACTTGACGAAGAGACACGGGCCCGCCTGGAAAAGATGCGACGCGGTCCGGTCGAATAGGGACCGTCGCAAAGGTCCGTGTTCGAAGGGTCCAGTGCAAGACCCTTGTACTATTTACTCGATCCTGCTACCTTCCCGAACAAGTTGAACTCCAGACTGGTCCGGGCGAGCGCCCGACCAGTCCGCAAGCGACAGGGACATGGCCGCCAGACCTGCCACTCGCATGACCCCGGCCCAGCGGGCCGAGCGGGAGCTCGAAGACCTCCAGCTCGTTCTGCGCGCACGCAACGGCGACGAGCGGTCGATGGACGTCCTCATCCGCCGCTACACGGGCTTCGTCCGGCTCAAGGCGAGCTCCTACTTCCTCGCCGGCGGCGACTCCGAGGATCTGATCCAGGAAGGGCTGATCGGCCTCTACAAGGCCGTTCGGGACTTCCGTTCCGACAAGGAGACGTCGTTCCGGAGCTTCGCGGAGCTCTGCATCACGCGCCAGATCATCACAGCGATCAAGACCGCAACCCGGTTCAAGCACGCGCCGCTCAACACCTACGTCTCGTTCAGCCAGACACCCGCGGGGCAGGAGTCCGACGGTGATTGCACGTTGGGAGATGCGCTGCCCGGCCCGTCCGTGGAGGAGCCGTCGGTGTGCGTGATCTCGACGGAAGAGCTGCAGAGCCTGGTCTTCTGCCTCGGGACGGGGCTCTCGACGCTCGAGGCGGATGCTCTACGGCTGTATCTCGAAGGCGCGTCCTACGAGGAGATGGCGCAGGAGCTCGGAGTGGATACCAAGACGATCGACAACGCGCTTCAGCGGGTCAAGCGGAAGATCCAGCAGCACCAGGCCGGCCGTCAAGTGCTGCAGTAGAACCGCCGGACCTCTCGACCGTCACCCGCGCAAGCTCGAAATCCGCTGCCCACCGAACGAAGCGCCGCTGATTGTTTCGTGGTGGTTCGAGTCTCAGTGATCCGCCGCTCTTGGTCGGGATGGCGTGGATCGGGATTAGGTACACCGAGCCGGTGTGGGGCAATGGACGCCGAAGAAGTCGACTTGGCCCTGGTAATCGCGACGGCTCTTCCCTGGGTTCATGTGGTGGCCGTATGCACGTGTTGAAGAGGACGGCTCCGTCACGAAGCCGTCCCGTCTTGCACTGGATTCGAGACAACCTCTGCCCGTCGTCAACGACCAGGTCGTACCTCGTGTTTTCGCCGAAGGGGATCAGCACCGCGTATCCCGCATCGCGCAGCGCACGCATCACCGCGAGCGTCGTGCGATCTCCTTTGTCTTTCGGATGGTCCATGACGCCAGCTTGCCGGACCTCTCGGCTGGGCCGTGTCCAAATCAGACAACATAGACCTCGCCTACCATGTGAGAACGCCGGAGTAGCTCAGCTGGTAGAGCGCGTCACTTGTAATGACGAGTGCGTCGGTTCGAGTCCGACCTCCGGCTCTACCTCGTCGCCTCGACGTACCGGACGACGATCTTGTCGGCCACCCGGCAGTCACGGGTCGTCTACTTCCGACCGAACCTCGGTCCTTGCTTTTCCTCTCTGAAGTCGGAGAGCAATTCCTGGATTTCCAGCTTGCGCCCTCACGGACGCGTCGGCCGACGGCGTGTAGGAGTTCGTCTGTTCCGAGCCCCGATCGTCGCGAGCACGTTCCTTTCCTGGGACCAGCTGCTACAAGGCTCGTTCACCGGATCGTGCACCAACGGCGCATTCCCCGAAATGCATCTCGTGTTACCCGCGCCCAAGCGCATTCTCTAGCGCCTGCTCGAGGTCGGCCCAGATCGCGTCGACATCCTCGAGCCCGACGCTGAGGCGGACTAGGTTGTCCGGCACGCGGCCGGCTTCCCACCGGGCACGCGTCTCGAGCACCGAATCGACGCCGCCGAGGCTCGTCGCATTCTTGATCAGGCGCGTGGACGTCTCGACCCGACGGGCGGCCTCCGCGCCGCCGGCGACGTCGAACGACATCAGGCCGCCGAACCCCGGATAGCGGACGCGCTCGACCGCCGGATGAGCCTCGAGGCGGCCGGCGATCTCGGTCGCGTTCGCTGTATGTCGCTCCATTCGCGCGTGAAGTGTCTTCAGGCTTCGTCGTAGCAGCCACGCCGGATCCGGTGCCGCAACGATGCCGCTACGGCCACGGAACTCCAGCAGCCGCTCGTAATCCGCTCGCTCCTTCGCCACGACGGCGCCGAGGAGCACGTCATGGTGACCGCCGAGGAACTTCGTCGCGCTGTGGAGCACGAAATCCGCGCCGCGCTCGAGTGGGCGCAGATACACGGGCGTGGCCGCGGTCGAGTCGCAGACGACCGGAGCCGGATGCGCCGCCCCGGCGTCGAAGTCCGGCATCGTCAACAAGGGGTTCGACGGCGCCTCGATCCAGACAAGCTCGGCACCCTTGGGCGGCGCCCTGGTCTGGTCGAACTCGACGACGCGGAGTCCCCAGCGCTCGAGCATCCGCATCAGCACGCCCGTGCCGTAGTAGGCGTCCTCGGTGAGCGCGACGGTCCTGCCTGGCTCGAGCACGGCGAGCAGCAACGCGGTCGTCGCACCGGCACCGGACGGAAAGAGCAGCGCGTGACCGCCCTCGAGTTCGCCGAGCGCGCGCTCCGCCTCGACACCTGCAGGATGCCCGTAGCGCTGGTAGTAGAACTCGCCCAGCTCGCCGTCCTCGTAGGGCCAGGTTGTAGAGCGGTCGAGCATCACCGCGACTCTAGTTAGGCTCCGTGCGATGGCGACGACCGACGACCGCACGGATTCGACTGAAGCGAAGCTCGAGCAGCTGAACCGCCTCCGGGAGGCGGCGCTCCATCCGGCGACCGAGAAGGCGGTCGAGCGCCAGCGCCAGCAGGGGAAGCTCCTCGCGCACGAGCGGCTGGAGAAGCTTCTCGACCCCGGCTCCTTCGTCGAGCTCGACCGCTTCGTCCGCCACCGCAACCCGCACTTCGGGATGATGGAGCGGCGGCCCTACGGAGACGCCGTCGTCACCGGCTACGGGACCATCTTCGGGCGCAAGGTCTTCGTCTTCTCGCAGGACTTCACGATCTTCGGCGGTTCCCTCTCGGAGGCGTTCGCCGAGAAGATCTGCAAGGTCATGGACCTGGCGGCGAAGTTCGGCTGCCCGGTGATCGGCATCAACGACTCCGGCGGGGCCCGGATCCAGGAAGGCGTCGTCTCCCTGGCCGGCTACGCCGAAATCTTCTGGCGGAACGTCCAGGCGTCGGGCGTGATCCCACAGATCAGCCTCGTGATGGGCCCGACCGCCGGCGGCGCCGTGTACTCGCCGGCGATGACCGACTTCGTTCTGATGGTCGAGGACACCTCGTACATGTTCATCACCGGCCCCGACGTCGTGAAGACGGTGACCGGCGAGGAGGTGACCTTCGAGGAGCTCGGGGGCGCCGCGACGCACGCGTCCAAGTCAGGTGTCGCTCACTTCACAGCGCCGGACGAGGAAACCTGCCTCGAGGACGCGCGCTACCTCCTCTCGTTCCTTCCGCAGAACAACGTCGACCCGCCGCCGTACTTCCCGCCCACCGATCCCCCCGACCGGGAGGATCCTGAGCTCGACACCCTCATTCCAGACGAGCCGACGAAGCCATACGACATGAAGGGCGTGATCAAGCGCGTCGTCGACGACGGCGAATTCCTCGAGGTCCACGAGCGCTTCGCCGAGAACATCGTCTGCGGGTTAGCGCGGGTAGGCGGTCACTCCGTGGGGATCGTCGGCAACCAGCCCCATTCGCTCGCCGGGGTGCTCGACATCGACTCCTCGACGAAGGCAGCGCGGTTCGTCCGCACCTGCGACGCGTTCAACATCCCGCTCGTGACCTTCGTCGACGTCCCCGGCTTCCTGCCGGGAACCGACCAGGAATGGCGAGGCATCATCCGTCATGGCGCCAAGCTTCTCTATGCCTACTGCGAGGCGACGGTCCCGAAGCTCGCCGTGATCACTCGGAAGGCCTACGGCGGCGCCTACGACGTCATGAGCTCGAAGCACATCCGCGCCGACTTCAACTTCGCGTGGCCGACGGCCGAGGTCGCCGTCATGGGCCCCGAGGGGGCCGTCAACATCGTCTTTCGCAAGGACCTCGAAGAGGCGGACGACCCCGATGCCGTCCGGGAGAAGCTGATTGCCGATTACCGCGATCAGTTCGCCAACCCCTACGTTGCCGCGGAGCGCGGCTACGTCGACGACGTGATCGAGCCGCGGCGGACGCGCCCGGTGCTGGTCGACGCGCTGCAGACGTCGCTTACGAAGCGCGAGCCACGCCCGCGGCGGAAGCACGGGAACATTCCACTCTGATCCGCTCTACCGGGCGGCGGCGAGCGTCGCCGGGGAGTAGCCGAGCTCCCGCGCGAAGACGCTGACGATCTGGGGATCGAACTGGGTCCCTGCGCACCGCTCGAGCTCTGCGATCGCCTCCTGGGCCGTGAGCCGGCCCTGGTAGGCGCGGTCTGACGTCATCGCGTCATAGGCGTCGGCGACGAAGATGATCCTTGCGCCGAGCGGGATCTCCTCCCCGGCGAGACCGTTCGGATAGCCCTTCCCGTCCCACCGCTCGTGGTGATGGAGCACCCAATCGGCGACCGGATCGACGCCAAGGCTCTCGAGCATCCGGAACCCGATCTGCGAGTGCCGCTCGAGGACGAGCCGTTCCGGCGGCGTCAGCGGGCCGGGCTTGCGGAGGATCTCCTCCGGGATCGCGAGCTTCCCGAGGTCGTGGAGGCTGCCGGCGAGGCGGGTGAGCTCGATCTGCTCGGCGTCGAGGTCGAGATGGGAGGCGATCCAGGCGCCGAGCTCGGCAACTCGCGTGGAGTGGCTGCCGGTGTACGTGTCCCGCGCATCGACCGCCTTGGCGAGGCTCGCCGCAGCGCGGAAGCGGGCGGCGCGGTCCGGCCCGTGGGCGAGTCGGCGCAGCTCCGCGAGCTCGACGACCTCCGGGCGATAGACATTGACACGGTTCTTTCCGTGCTCCTTCGCCCAGTACAGCGCACTGTCCGCGAGCCGAATCAGCTCGTCACGGTCGAAGGCCTGTGACGGAAAGCTTGCGATCCCCGCGCTCGCCGTGACCGAGCCTACGTCGCCGAGGTCGACGGACGCGATTCGTGCCAGCACCGTCTCGGCGATCGGGAGCGCCTCGTCCGCACTCCGGCCTGGGAGGAGGAGCGCGAACTCGTCACCGCCGAGCCGGAATGCTTCTCCGTTCTGTCGGAGCCGCGCACCCACGTCTGCGAGCACGCTGTCGCCGACCGGGTGTCCGAACAGGTCGTTGACGCGCTTGAAGTCGTCGATATCGAACATGCAAAGGGTGAAGGGGACGTTCCGCGCCTCGGCTCCGATCAGCTCGCGCTGGACGCGCTCCTGGAACGACCGGTGGTTCGCGAGACCCGTGAGCGGATCGGTGAGGGCAAGCCGCATCGCCCGCAACGCCTGGTAGGCCGAGCGCTGGTAGAGCGAGATCGCGAGGAGCGGGCCGACGAGAGCCGCCGAGAGCAGCGGCGAGCGCTGCCACATCACGACGAGCATCAGCGCCGCCGACGCCATAAGCGCGAACGGGACGATCGTCGCGCGCGCCGACGACCCGACGAGCGACCCGAAGGCGCGGCGCGCGGAGCTCGCGACCGCTGCCGAGACGAGCAGGAGGTTGAGCGTGTACTGGGCTGCCGCCGACGCGCCGACCTGGGCAACGAGATGGGGGGTGCCCGAGCCTTCGACGAAGGCGACGAGTCCGGCTGCGACCGCCGCTCCGATCGCAAAC
This sequence comes from Gaiellaceae bacterium, assembly GCA_035943455.1. Taxonomy (GTDB): domain Bacteria; phylum Actinomycetota; class Thermoleophilia; order Gaiellales; family Gaiellaceae; genus JACDAN01. The sequence goes on from DASZCE010000384.1 coordinate 8,440, forward strand.
ACGGACGCGTTGTACGCGACGCGCTCGAGCGGCCGGTGCTCGAGGAGCTGCATCGTCGCCGGCGCCGCCAGGGCGATCAGGATGCCGGCGTCCCAGCCGAAGAGCACGATCCCGCTCGTGCCGAAGACGAATGAGAGGGTGACGCCCCCGCTCTCGGCGCCCTCGATCGGGACCGGGTATCGGCTCGCGACGGTCGATGCGACCAGGAGAGCCAGCGGCCCGGCGAGATCACCCAGCGTATGGGGCGCCGCCGCGAACGACACGGCGGCAGCAGAAGCGATCATCAGCCCGGCGCCGCAAACCGGAGCGACCAGCAACAGCAGTCGCGGCGGCATCCGTCTCATTGGCGTCGCCGCGCTACCAGTTCCAGTTTTCGTGGAGGAATTCGGTCAGCTGATCGGCCGTGATCGCGAGCGAGATCAGCAGCGTCAGTATCCGGGCCTTCCACTCCAGCATCGGGCTCCCTTTCCCCGCGACGACGGACTCGATTCTGCTTCGCGAGAGGGGCGATGCCATCACCCGTTCGGGGGGTTCCGTACCGGGTGTTAGCTCAGGCCTGCTTCTGCGAGCGGCCTTCGGCCCCAGGCAAAGCGCTCCGAGTACCAGCCTTCGACCGGAGCGAGCGCGACGCCGTACCGCGACGAGTTGATCATCCAGCCGCGGCCGAGGTAGATGCCGGCATGGTCAATCGCGGCCGCTCGCGCGCGCCGGCCGCCGCGACCGAAGAACATGACGTCGCCGGGCTCGAGCTCCGCGAGCGCGATGCGCCGTGCGCGCGGAACCTCGCCAGCCATCTGCGCCGCCGTCCGTCCGCGGAGCGTCTCCGCTAGCGCCTCGCCGCCCGGATAGCGCTCCAGCTTGAAGACTCGCCAGACGAAGCCGGAGCAGTCGAAGCCGCCACGCGAGCTGACCCCGAACACGGTCTGCGGGCCTGGGCTCGTCCCGCCCCAAACGTACGGATAGCCGATCAGGTTGACGGCCGTCTGCAGCACCTTTCGTTGCCAGGGCGTGTAGGCCGGCAGCTCGAAGTTCGCCGCAGCTTCCTCGACGGAGGCCGTCTGCCGATCGCGGAAGCGGAGAATCTGCGCGGCGGAATAC
>DASZCE010000385.1:0-2788 GCA_035943455.1 Gaiellaceae bacterium
GTTCACGCACGCGCACGTCTGGTTCCCGTGGAACACGAACGAGTTCGTCTCCGCTGCGGCCTCGAACCTCCAGCAGACGCTCATCCTCTGGACTGCGCTGGTGCTGACGGGGCTCGCGGTCGCATTCGCATTCCGCTGCGGCCTCTTCAACATCGGCGGCCAGGGCCAGTACTGGGTCGGGTTCTTCGCCGCCCTCTACATCGGCACCAACCTCGAAGGGGCGCCGCGACCGCTCCATATCCTCATCGCGATCGTGGCCTCGATCGTCGCGGGCGCGATCTGGGGCGGGATCGCCGGCTTCCTGAAGGCGACGGTCGGCGCCCACGAGGTGATCACGACGATCATGCTCAACTGGATCGCGTTCTGGGTCGGCAGCTACCTCTTCTCGATCGGCGGCCCGCTGCAGAGCGACACCGAGGCGTCGGTCCCGATCTCGAACGACGTCAAGGAGTCGGCGAAGCTCCCCGTGCTCTGGGGGGACGTCCAGGGACTGCACACCGGTGTCTTCATCGCGATCGTCGCACTCATCGCGTTCTGGCTGATCATCGATCGCACCACGCTCGGCTACCGGATCCGCGCAGTGGGCTTCAACCCCGAGGCTGCGCGCTACGGCGGGATCGACGTCGCGCGCAGCTACTTCCTCGCCATGGCGATCGCGGGTGCCTTCGCCGGGCTCGCGGGCGCGATCGACATCCTCGGCTGGGAGTACCGCTACGGCCAGGTCGACATCCAGGCATCGGAGATCGGCTTCGCGGGCATCGCCGTCGCCCTGCTGGGCCGAAACAGAGCGGTTGGAATCCTGTTCTCCTCTCTGCTCTTCGGCGCCCTGCTCACCGGCACGAGCACCCGCAACCTCAACCCGGAGGTCTTCGACCCAGCGCTCGCGGGCAACCTCACGCTGATCATCCAGGGTCTCGTCGTCCTCTTCGTCGGCGCCGACCTGCTCGTCCTCTGGCTCTGGCAGGCGCGACGGAAGCTCCCTCTCCCAGGTCGCCGGGCGAAGGCGGTAGGCGAGTGAGCACGTCCCGGATCGCGCTCGGCGGCATCCTCGTCGCCGCCCTCGGCGTCTGGTTGATGCTGCCGCCGCTGGGAGGCGACCTTCGCGACGCCACCGGGCTCTACGGAGCGATTCCCGTGGTGCTCGGGATCCTCGCGATTGGCGCCGGGATCTGGGCGGTGAGCCGCCGTGAGCTTCGGCTCGGCTGGTCCGCGATCGCCGCGGGAGTCTTCGGCGCCGTCGTCGGGCTGCTCGCGGCGAAGGCCAGCTTCAGCCACAGCGAGGCCGTCTTCGTGTGGTCGAGCCTGATCGCGGCGACCCTCCGCTGGGCGACGCCGCTCATCTTCGCGGCGATGGGCGGGCTCTTCTCCGAGCGCAGCGGCGTCGTGAACATCGCGCTCGAGGGCATGATGCTCGCGGGTGCGTTCTTCGGGATCTGGGGCTCGGTCCGGTTCGGGCACTGGGCGTTCGGCCTCGCGACGGCGGTCGCCGCCGGCGCCGCGCTCGCGGTGGTTCACGCCTTCTTCTCGATCCATCTGCGCGCAGACCAGATCGTCAGCGGCACGGCGATCAACTTCCTCGCCCTCGGCCTGACGGGCTACCTCTACATCAAGATCTACGGCGAGCAGGGCACGCCGACGGAGCTGTCGACGATTCCGGACGTCCATCTGGGCTTCCTCGACGACGTCTACTTCCTGGGGCCGATCGTCGGCGACCTGAACCTGATGATCTGGCTTGCGTTCGCGACGGTCGTGGCCGCGTGGGTCGTCATCTTCAGGACTCCGCTCGGCCTGCGGATCCGCGCCGCGGGGGAGCACCCGCGCGCGGCGGACGCGGTCGGCGTCTCCGTCTATCGCATCCGCTACGCCGCAGTCACCGTCTCCGGGGTGCTCGCCGCGCTCGGCGGGGCGTACCTATCGATCGGCTTCGTCGGCTCGTTCGGGGAGAACATGACCGTCGGCCGGGGGTTCATCGCCCTTGCCGCACTGATCTTCGGAATGTGGAAGCCTTTCGGCGCCATGGGGGCCGCACTCCTCTTCGGGTTCTCGAGCGCGCTCGCCCGCGAGCTCCCGGAATACTCCGAGCAGGCCGCGCTCCTGTTCCAGACCCTGCCCTACGTCCTGACCCTCGTCGCGGTCGCCGGCCTGATCGGCCGCTCGATCCCGCCAGCCGCTATTGGCCGACCTTACGAGAAGCAGTAGTGAGCGCCCGCGGAGCGCCGGGGCCGTGCTCTCGGTGCTGGTGGGGCTCATCGCGGTGGCAACGCTGCCTGCCGCGATCCTCTACGCCGAGAAATGGGACCGGATCACGTTGCTCGAGTCGGCGGTCGCGATCGTGCCCGCGTTTCTCCTGGGCGTTGCAGCCGTGCTCCTGGGACGACGGGCGAGACGGGGGATCGACCGGACGATCGGTCGTGTCAGGGGCCACAGGCTCGCGCTTGCGGGGCGTCTCCTCGGCTACCTGGCCCTCTACCTGGCTGCGACGGGGTCGATCTCGGTCGCCACGTACTACGTCCTCCGACAGATCGCGTAGGGGTTCAGCCGAGCCGTCTAGACTGGACCGGCCGCCAGATGTTCGAGATCGGAAACAGCCTCCGCGAGGCGCGGCTGCGCCAAGGCCTCGACTTTCCCGAGATCGAGCAGGCGACCAAGATTCGCTCCAAGTACCTGCGCGCGCTCGAGGACGAGCAGTTCGACATCCTCCCCGGCCAGACCTACGTGAAGGGCTTCCTACGCTCGTACGCCGAGTGCCTCGGCCTCGACGGTCAGCTCTACGTCGACGAGTACAACT
>DASZCE010000386.1:0-1978 GCA_035943455.1 Gaiellaceae bacterium
GGTGTACCTCGGTCACGAGGCCGAGGAGCAGAGGGCGCTCGCCGTCGAGACGGTACGCCACGTCTTCGACTGGTTCGTCGAGCATCCGGAGGAGCTGCCGCCGGAGCGGCCCGGCGACCTGGCAGAGCGCGTGACCGACTACGTGTCCGGTATGACCGACCGCTTCGCGCTGGCATGGCGGCGATCAAGCCTTCCTCGGTCGAGCACGTGAAGGCGGCGGCCGACCTCGTCGACATCGCCTCGGCCCGGACACAGCTCCGCAAGGTCGGCTCCCGCTGGACGGGCCGCTGCCCCTTCCACGAGGAGCGAACGCCGAGCTTCTCGGTCAACGCGGCGGAGAAGCTCTTCTACTGCTTCGGCTGCGGCAAGGGCGGCGATCTGATCACGTTCGTCCGCGAGACTGAGGGGCTGGACTTCGCCGGCGCCGTCGATTGGCTCGCCGACCGCTATCGCATCGAGCTCGAATACGAGGAGTCTTCTCCGCGGGCCGAGGCCGGACGGAAGCGCCGCGACCGGCTGCTCGCGCTCCTCGACCAGGCGGCGACGTTCTACACCCGCCACTTGTGGGAGGCGGCTGCCGGCGAGACCGTGCGCGCCTACCTGCGCGACCGCGGCCTCGGCGAAAAGATCTGTCGCGAGTTTCGCCTCGGGCTCTCCCCCGGAGGCGCCGTGCTCGCGCACAAAGCCCGCGGAAAGGGCTACACCCAGGAGGAGCTCGTCGCGGCCGGGCTCGTCAACCGGCGTGGAAACGACTACTACTCGGGCCGGCTCGTCTTCCCGCTCGCCGACGCGCGCGGACGGGTGCTCGGCTTCGGCGCCCGGCGGCTGCGCGAAGACGATCCCATCCCGGCGAAGTACGTCAACTCGCCCGAAAGCGAGCTCTTCCGGAAAGGGTCGCTCGTGTACGGGCTCGACTGCGCCCGCCAGGCCGTCGCCAAGGAGGATCGCGCGGTCGTCGTCGAGGGCTACACCGACGTGATCGCGCTCCACCAAGCCGATCTCAGGGCGGCCGTCGCCTCGATGGGCACGGCACTGACGGCGCCGCAGCTCAGGGAGCTTCGCCGCCTTACGCGACACCTCTACCTCTGCTTCGACGCGGACGCCGCGGGAGAGGCGGCGACGCTCCGGGGGATGGAGCTCGCCGTCGGGGAGGGGTTCGACGTCAACGTGGTGACGCTTCCGCCCGGCCTCGACCCTGCGGAGGCGGCCGAGGGCTTCGAGGCGCGCCTCGCCAACGCAGAGGGCTATCTCGGCTACCGCGTGCGGCTCGAGATCGAACGGGCCGGTTCGAAGCAGGATGCGTTCTCGCGCGTGCAGGAGCTCCTTGGGGCGGCACCGCCCGGTCCGGAGCGCGAGGAGGTCGCCCGCTCTGCCTCCGACCGGCTCGGAGTCGGGATTCGGCTCGCGGCCGGCACCAGCGAGCAAGTGACGAAGGTGCAGCGCCGCGTCCTCAGTGCCGGCGAGCGCCTGGAACGCGACGCCCTCGCCGGGTGCGTGGCCCACCGAGAGCTTGTCCCCCTCCTCGCCGAGCTCGCGCCTGAGCATTTCGACAGCGAGCCTCACAGGCTCCTCCGCGCCCATCTCGTCAGCGGGGAACCACCGAGCCGCGAAGCCGTGGAGCTCCTGGCCGAGCTCGATGCAAGGGCGAGTGGCGAAGGCATCGACGAGGAGACCGGGAGGCAGCTTCTGCTCAAGCTGCGGGAGCGCCAGATCCGCCGCGAGCTGGCCGACGCGCGGCCGGAGCAGATCAAGGAGCTTCAGAACGCCTTGACCCGCATCCGAGCCGCCGTCGGCGAGCCCGTCTGAACGGCCGCTACACTGGGCGCGCTGAGCGATCCCCGGTAGCTCAATTGGCAGAGCATCCGGCTGTTAACCGGAGGGTTGCTGGTTCGAGTCCAGCCCGGGGAGTCCGAGAAGGCCCGCCTCGGCGGGCTTTTTCCATCGTTGCGCGGCCCTCGACATCCCCGCGCACCAGTGT
>DASZCE010000387.1:0-8413 GCA_035943455.1 Gaiellaceae bacterium
ACCCTGCACCGCATTCCCCGAGGCCTGGACGCCCTCACCGAGTACGGCGAGGCGGTCGACCGCGCCGTGGACCTTCAGGCCGGCCCAGGCGAAGAGGATGAGCAGGATGATCGCGACCACGTCTCCCACGAGAGCGTGAGCCCGCGGACCTCGGAGCTCGGGGTAGAGGCGCACGTCACGCTCATACCCGCTCGCGCAGCCTTCCGAGCATCCACCAGCCGGCAAGCGGTCCGACCGCGGACAGCCCGAACGCCGCGCGCCACGAGCTGGCCTCGACGATCGCCGCAAAGGCCACGGGCACGGCCAGGCCGAACACCGAGAGCGTCGTCTGCTGGAAGCCGATCGCGGCACCGCTGCGAGCGCGGCCCGCGAGCTCGGCCGCCGCCGTCACCGACAGCCCGTTCCAGGCCATCGAGATCGCTCCCGCGACCACGATTGCCGTCACGACGACCGGAAGCCGGCCGTTCGCCACCACGGCGACGGCGACCACGCCCGCGGCACTCGCGAGGCCGATCCAGCGGAGTGGTCGCAGACGGTTGCGTAGCCGGTCGGAGACGCGACCGGCTGCGATTCTCGTCATCACGGCGCAAACCTGAAAGACGGCGAGGACTCGGGCCGCCGCGGCTTCCGACATGCGATGGACGTCGTGCAAGAAGAGGACGGCGAACGACATCAGCGCCACCTGTGCCGAAAGGTAGAAACCACTCGCGATCGACAGCGTCCACAAACGGCTGTCGCGAAGCGTCCATGGCACCGCGTCGCCCTCGAGCTCGGCGTCGCGCGTAGGCGGCTCACGAACGACCGCCGCCGCCACGAGGGCGCCGGCGAAACAGAACCCGCCCAGCAAGCCGAACGCTGCTTCCAGCCCGCCCGCCTCTTCCGCCAGCGGGAGCACGATCGCGGCGAGACCGCCGCCAACGGGAATCGCCGTCTGGCGTATCCCGAGCGCGAGGCCTCGCTGCTCGATCGGAAACCACTGCATCACAGCCCGCCCGCTCGCGGCGTTCACGCTGCCGCTCGCGGCGCCGGCAACGAGGAGCAGGAGCACGAACGCCGTGAATTCGGACACCTGGCCCGCCGCGGCCACGAGGGCGCCGCAGATGCCGAGCCCGATCGCCAGCACGATGCGCTCACCGACCCGGTCCGCGAGCAGCCCCCACGGGAGCAGCGTCACCGTCGGCCCGATCCAGAGGCTCGAGAGCGCGATGCCGACCTCGGAGAGCGTGAGGTCGAACTCATCGCGAAGCGCCGGCGCGAGCACGGGCAGGCCGATGATCACGGCCGACGCCGCAGCCGCCGCGGTGGTCCCGGCGGCGAGCACCGCCCACCGGTACCTCACGGGCTAGAGACCGAACGGGTTGATCGGCTTCGGCGACGTCGAGACGATGACGCTCTTCGTCTCCAGGTACAGCTCGAGCGTCTCCAGGCCGAGCTCACGGCCGAAGCCCGATTGCTTGTAGCCCCCGAACGGGATCCCGGGGAACGCGCTGTACGGCATGTTGATCCCGACCAGGCCGGCCTTGATCGTCCGGGCGAGGCGGTGCCCCCTCGCGGGATCGCCGGTCCAGACCGTCGCCATCAGCCCGTAGCGAACGTCGTTCGCGATCCGGACGGCGTCCGTCTCGTCCTCGAACGGAGTCACCGTCACAACCGGCCCGAAGATCTCCTCCTGGGCGACGGTCATCGAGTTGTCGACGTTCGCGAGCACGGTCGGGGGATAGAAGGCGCCGTCTCCGCCTGCCGGCTCACCACCAAGCACCACCTCGGCTCCCTCCTCGCGGCCCCTCTCCACGAAACCGTGGACGCGATCGCGATGCGCATTCGACACGAGGGACCCGACCTGCGTCTCCGGCTCGAGCGGATCGCCGACCTTCAGACGCGACGTCGCATCCGAGAAACGGCTGACGAAGTCGTCGTAGAGCCGACGCTCGACGAGCACGCGCGAACGCGCCTCACAGCTCTGGCCGGCCGAGTAGTAGATCGACCAGACCGAGCTCGGGATCGCGTCCTCGAGGTTCGCGTCGGCGAAGACGAGACTCGGGCTCTTGCCGCCGAGCTCGAGGGTGAGACGCTTGATGCCGTTCGACGCGAGCTTCATGACCTCGGCACCCGTGGCCGTCGACCCGGTGAACGCCACCTTGTCGACCCCGGGATGGCTGACGAGGTAGGCGCCGATGGTCGGCCCGTCGGCCGGGACGACGTTGATCACACCCGGCGGGAAGCCGACCTCGGTCGCGAGCTCGGCGAGCCGCAAGGCCGTGAGCGGCGTCGCTTGGTCGGGCTTGAGCACGACTGAGCAGCCGGCCGCAAGCGCGGGCGAGAGCTTCCAGGACGCCAGCATCAGGGGGTAGTTCCAGGGGACGATCTGGCCCGCGACACCCACGGGCTCCTTGAGCGAATAGAAGAGGAGCGAGCCGCCGATCGGGTTCGAGCGGCCTGCGATCGAGGCGACGGCGGAAGCCATGAACCGGAAGTTCTCGACCGCCTGGTTGAGCTCGGCCTTCACCGAGGAGATCGCCTTCCCGACGTTCCGTGTCTCGAGCTCCGCCAACTCCTTGCGGTTGGCGACGATTGCGTCCGCGAGCGCGTGGAGGAGGCGTGAGCGCTCCGTCGGCGGGGTCTTCCCCCAGTCGCCGTCGAGCGCCGCGCGGGCCGCCTCGACGGCTCGATCGACGTCCTGCTCGCCGGCAAGTGCGACACGCGCGAGCGGTTTTCCCGTGGCGGGCTCGATGATGTCGCGCGCCTCCACGTCGTCGGACGCGGTCTGCTCGCCGTTGATGAACAAGCCGTAGAACTCTCGTTCCGTCGCGACCGCCATCGGCCGGGACGATATCGACTCAGGTGCGCTCGAACAGCGCCGCCTGCCCCTGGCCGACGCCGACACAGAGCGTCGCCAGGCCGTAGCGGCCGCCTCGCCGCCGCAACTCGTGAAGGAGCGTCACGACGAGCCTCGCCCCGCTCATCCCGAGCGGGTGGCCGATCGCGATCGCGCCGCCCTTGACGTTGACCTTGTCGGGATCGAGGCCGAGCTCCCGGATCACGACGAGGCTCTGCGAGGCAAACGCCTCGTTGAGCTCGACGAGGTCGAGGTCGCCCGCATCGATGCCGGGGCGGGCGAGCAGCTTCTGCACCGCCGGAATCGGGCCGATCCCCATCACCCGCGGGTCGACACCCGCGACGGCACTCGCCACGAACGTCCCCAGAGGCTCCACGCCGAGCGCTCGCGCCTTCTCTTCGCTCGCGATCACGAGCGCGGCGGCGCCGTCGTTGATGCCGCTGGAGTTGCCGGCGGTGACCGACCCGCTGTTTCGGAACGCCGGCTTTAGCGCCGCCAGCTTCTCGGCCGTGGTGTCCGGCCGCGGATGCTCGTCGCGATCGACCCCGTCGACGGCGACGAGCTCCTCGGAGAAGTCGGCGGCGCTCCAGCGCTGCTGTGAGCGCAGCGCGAACTCGTCCTGTTCCTCCCGGGAGACGCCCCAGCGCTCAGCGACGTTCTCACCGGTCTCGCCCATCGACTCGAGCGGAAACATCTCGGCCATCCGCGGAGTCGGGAAGCGCCAGCCGAGCGTCGTGTCGTAGACCGTCTGGTCGCCACGCGGGAACGCTCGCTCCGGCTTCGCCATCACGAGCGGTCCCCGGCTCATCGACTCGACGCCACCGGCGAGGAAGAGCTCCCCGTCGCCCGCGGCGACGGCGTGGCAGGCTGACACCACCGCCGAGAGGCCCGATGCGCACAGGCGGTTCACCGTCACGCCGGCGACCGATTCCGGCAGACCGGCAAGGAGCGCCGCCATGCGCGCGACGTTGCGGTTGTCCTCGCCCGCCTGGTTCGCAGCGCCGAAGTAGACGTCCTCGATCTCGCCCGCTTCGACCCCGGCACGCTCGACCGCGGCTGCGATCACGGTCGCTGCGAGATCGTCGGGCCGAACGTGGGCGAGGGCGCCGCCGTAGCGGCCGACCGGGCTCCGGACCGCCGAGAGGACCACCGCACGAGTCACACAGCCAGCTTAGGGATACGAGACGGCCTGCGAGAGGGGTCGTCGTAACGGCTTCGCGCTTGTCGGCGGGAATGCCCGGAGCACGAGCTCGGCGACTGAGACGCGGCTAGAATCGACTCGCGTGGCCGTCCGCGACTTTCTCCGAAACCCGTTCTCGTTCCTGTTCGCGAGGTCGTCCAACGAGGAGCGGATCGCCGCCTACGTGATCCGCGAGCACGAGCGCAGCCGTTCGCTGATGGACATCCTCGACGACCCATACGTGAAGAACCGCACGACGCCCTCGGAGCGGGCGCGGCTGCTCGACCGCCCCGAGGTGATCCGCGCTCTCGGACGCGACGTTACCGAGGCCGCGAAGGAAGAGGTCACCCCCGGCTAGAGGTTCGCGCCGAGGCCCTCCCTGCGGGCGCGCTCGAGCGCGAGCGCGCCGGCGGCGACGTCCCACGCGGCGATCCCGTTCGACTTGAAGAGGACGATGTCGTCCGGCGACTGCCTTCCCTGAGCCTCTCCCGCCACGACCTCGTGCAGCTCATGGACCTCGAGCCAGTCGAGGAGCCCTTGCTCGATCGGCTCGATCAGATCGCCCGACTCGAGCTTTGCCTGCTCGATCGAGTCGCAGCAGACGAAGCTCGCCCGCTCGAGCACAGCGTTGTCGAGCTCGCGCGCTCGCCGGTCGTTTGCGCCCACCGCACAGACGAGCGCGCCGGGCTTCAGCCACTCGCCCCGAAGGACGGGGTCACGCGACGTCGTCGCGGTCACGACGACGTCCTGCTCGCCGGCGTCTCGGTGCGTCTCCCCGGGCTCGGCCCCGACCTGCCGGCAGAACCTCGCGAGGTTCTGCTGCGTGCGGCAGTAGGCGACGACGCGTTCGATCGTGGGAACCGCCTCCCGGATGCAGAGCACCTGGCTTTCCGCCTGCCAACCGCAGCCGATCACCCCGAGGCTCGCGGCGCCCTCGCGCGCGAGCGACTTCACCGCGACCGCACTCGCCGCACCGGTGCGGAGCTGTCCCAGCTTGTCCGCCTCGATCACCCCCGCGAGCGTCCCTCCTTCGATGTCGAAGAGGCAGACGACGAACGGCGTCCCGCTCGGCACCCACGCGTATGACTTAAGGCCGGCGAGCCCAAGCCCGTGATCGACTGCCGACATGACCGCAAACGCCCCGCCGTCCGCCTTCTGCCGAAGGCGCGGTCGGTTGTCGATCTCGCCGCGCGCCAGCCGCTCACAGCAACCCTCGACGGCGGAGATGACGTCCGCCGGCGTGAGGAGCTGGGCGACCTCCCGCTCCTTGAGGTACAGCGGCACGAGCCCAGTCTAGGAACCGCTTCGCGGAATGAAGCTGATGTTTCCGCTCGTCTCCAGCACGGCCCACTCGATGTCGGCGATGTGCGCGATCTGCGCGCTCAGCCGCGCCTGCGCGGCCAGCTCCTCGAGCGTGATGCGGTTTGCGCGCAGGTTCCGCTCGACCGGGTTCCCGTGCTCGACGAGGATCACCGGGTCGCCCTCGAGCACGGGTTGCACCCGCGGGAAGCGGAAGGCGAGCCAGGAGAAGAGAACCGTCATCGCCGCGAAGGTCCCACCGGCGAGGATCGCCCCCGTCACCGAGAAATCGTTCTGCGTCACGCCCTGCTGGATCAGGTCGCCGAGGACGACGAGGAGGATCAGGTCGAACGGCTCGAGCGTCGAGAGCTCGCGCCGGCCGACCGCCCGCGTCACGAACCAGACGAAGACGAACATGACGACTGCGCGGAGAACGATGTCCATGGCCTAGGGGAAGATGGTGATGCTGCGGTCGACGGACGCGAGCAGCTCGTCGCCGTCGAAGAGCCGAACGCCCTGGGAGCGGTGACCCACGTTGGTCGGGTTCACCTGGAGCTGGAGGAAGAACACGTGCTTCTGGCCGGCCGGGATCCGCCCGAGCTCGTAGACGAGCTTGCCGTCGCGACTGCCCTCGCCGACGGGTGACGGCTGCACCGTGTTGATCGTGATCCCTTCGACCCAGCCCGGATCGAGCACGAGGGTCGCCTCCTCCAGCTCGCGGATCGCGTCGATGTGGAACCGAGCTTGGAAGTAGAGGCCGCCGCGCACCCGTTCCGGCGCATAGACCTTCAGGGTTGCGGCGTCCGCCGCGGCGGTCTTCGTGGACGGACGCTGCCCGAACAGGTTGAGGAGCGCGAGTCCGATCAGGAGCAGGACGACCGAGAAGGCGGCCCGCCTGAACTGGACGTCGCGCCTCCCTTCTCTGTCGCGGGCACGCTCGATCGTGAGCTGATCGGGGACGTCCGCCACACGCGTTGATTCGCGCCGAGACGGCGTTCTCCCTGCTCAGTGCGGCTACCGTGCCGGGCACGATGACGCGGAATCCGCTGGACGAGGTCACGCGCGGGCTGCGAACCCTGACCGAGCGGCTTCGCGCCGGGACGGGCGGCGATGGCACGGACTGGATCGTCGATCAGCTCGACGCGCTTCGGAAGCCCGAGGCGACACCGAGCCTCGAGGAGCTGGAGACGGAGCTCGCCGCGCTGATCGGCCTCGAATCCGTCAAGGAGCAGGTCAGGGCGCTCGTCGCGTTCCTGCGCGTCCAGGCCGAGCGAGAACGGCACGGCCTTCCCGAGGTCGCGACCTCGCAACACCTCGTCTTCCTCGGAAATCCCGGTACGGGGAAGACGACCGTGGCGCGGCTCCTCGCCCAGATGTACCGGGCGATGGGGCTGCTGCGCCGCGGTCATCTCGTCGAGGTCGACAGGGCCGGCCTCGTCGGCCAGTACGTCGGGCTCACCGCGATCAAGACCGAGCGCGCGATCAGGCGCGCCCTCGACGGTGTCCTCTTCATCGACGAGGCCTACGCCCTTGCGCCGTCTGACGACCGGCTCGACTTCGGGCCGGAGGCGATCGAGACGCTGCTGAAGCGGATGGAGGACTACCGCCACCGGCTGATCGTGATCGTCGCCGGCTATCCACGCCTCATGCACCGGTTTCTGAACTCGAACCCCGGATTGCGGTCGCGGTTCGCCCGCGAGATCGTCTTCCCGGACTACTCCACCGACGAGCTGCTCGCGATCACGCACAAGTTCCTGCGCGAGCACGAGTACCGTCTCGGCGAGAACGCCGAGGAGACCCTGCGCCGCATCCTCGCGAATCCCGTCCGCGGCGAGGGGTTCGGCAACGCTCGCTTTGCTCGGACGCTGTTCGAGCAGGCGCTGAACGCCCAGGCTCTCCGGCTAGCGCAGGTGCGGGGTGCGGAGCTCGAGTCGCTCGAGCGCGACGAGCTCATGCGCCTGCGATCGGAGGATTTCCTCGCGGCCGCGCGCGCTTTGGGTGAAGAGCCACTCGAGCCGCCGCCGAGACGCTCGTTCTGGCGCCGCTAGCGGGGCTCGGTCCCGTCCCGGACGACGACGCCGCTACGGTCGGCCCGGATGACCGCGCTCCACGGAACGACGTCCTGGGTCGTGACGCGCGCCCGGCTCCGCGGGGCGCCGAGGCCGAGCCGTTCGAGCAGCCCGAAGCCGCCGACGACGAGACCGGTGACCTTCAGTGAACGCGAGGTGAGCTCTCCTCGCAGGTCGTGCACCCGCCCGAGCTTGTCGCCTGACTCGGTGCGTACGCCGACGCCGAGGAGGTCCGAGATCCTCACTTCGCTCCCGGGATCCAGGCGACGAGCTTGCGAGCGCGCTCGTCACCGCGACCGAGGCCGAGCTCGCGCGCGGTCTTCTTCAAGCGCACGCCCGAGTCCACCTGCTCGACCTCGTCCCAAGGAACGCGCACCGCACGACCGCGGGCGAGTGCTGCGGCCATGCGCCCGATCCTGCCGCGCCCGCGCCAGACGGGCGGGCCGACGAGGATCGCCTCGACCCGCGGGGCCCCCTCCTCGACGCCCGCGAGCTCGAGGTCGTCGACGTTGCCGCAGCGGCGCCCTTCCGAGTCGACGAGCTGGTGGTCGAGGATGCCGAGTGCGAGATCGAGCGGTGCGCTCATCCTTGCCCCATGTTGCTCACGATCATGAGCGGGATCGCGGCAAGAGCGACCACGAGGATGACGATCAGGTAGGCGAAGCCGAAGAGGTTGGCGAGCCGCCCGTTCGCGTAGTTCCCCATGTAGGCACGGTCGTTGGCGACGAGCAGAATTGGCACGTAGGTCAGCGGGAGCGCGACGACGGAGAAGATCACCGCGTACTCAGTGACCAGGATCGGGTCCACCCCGGTGACCACGATCAGGAAGCCGAGGGCGAGCATGACGATCCAGGCGATCGTGAAGCGGGGCGCCTCCGCCGCCCTCCGATATTTGCCCCATTCCCAGCCGAAGTACTGGGCGAGGTTGTACGCCCCAGAGAAAGCCGTATCGATCGCCGCGCCGCTGACGGCGAACAGGATCCCCACGACCGCCAGGAGGAGGCCGACCTGACCGAGCGGTACCTCCGC
>DASZCE010000388.1:0-6987 GCA_035943455.1 Gaiellaceae bacterium
GGGGAGAGCTCGAGGAACGGGGAGCCCGGGTCGACGAGCCGGTCGATCCGTTCGCGCGCGAGGAGCTTGCCGCGCGCCTGGTGGCGGGCCCGCGCCTCCCGGCCGCCTCCCTCGCGGGCGCGCGCGAGCGCATCGACCGGCTCGTCGACCCCGGTAGCGCCTTCCTCGAGCTCAACGCGCTCGCCGCCTGGGATATGTACGAGGGGCAGGCGCCCTCGGCCGGGATCGTCACCGGGATCGGCGTCGTCGAGGGCCAGGAGTGCGTGGTCGTCGCCAACGACGCCACGGTGAAGGGCGGCACCTACTTCCCGATCACCGTGAAGAAGCACCTGCGCGCGCAGGAGGTCGCCGAGCAGAACGGCCTCCCCTGCATCTACCTGGTCGATTCCGGCGGCGCCTTCCTGCCCCTGCAGGACGAGGTGTTTCCCGACCGCGAGCACTTCGGACGGATCTTCTTCAACCAGGCGCGGATGTCGGCGAAGGGGATTCCGCAGATCGCCGCGGTGATGGGCTCCTGTACCGCCGGCGGGGCCTACGTGCCGGCGATGAGCGACGAGACGATCATCGTGCGCGGAACGGGAACGATCTTCATCGGCGGGCCGCCGCTCGTGAAGGCCGCCACCGGTCAGGAGGTCACTGCCGAGGAGCTCGGCGGCGCCGACGTCCATACGCGGCGATCGGGCGTCGCCGACCACTACGCGACGAGCGACGAGCACGCGCTGGCGATCGTCCGGTCGGTCGTCCGCCACCTGCACCGGCGGAAAGAGGCGCCGTGGGACGTCGCTCCGCCCGAGGAGCCCGTCGCCGATCCGTCCGATCTCTACGGTCTGATTCCCGAGGACTTCCGCCAGCAGGTCGACCCGCGGGAGCTGATCGCTCGCATCGTCGACGGCAGCCGCTTTCACGAGTTCAAGGAGCTCTACGGGGAGACGCTCGTCTGCGGCTTCGCGCGGATCGAGGGCTATCCGGTCGGCATCCTCGCCAACAACGGCGTCCTCTTTGCGGAGTCCTCCCAGAAGGGCGCCCACTTCATCGAGCTCGCCGCGAAGCGGCGCGTGCCGCTCGTCTATCTCCAGAACATCACGGGATTCATGGTGGGGACGGAGTACGAGACTGCCGGCATCGCGCGGGACGGCGCGAAGCTCGTGATGGCGACGGCCTGTGCCGACGTGCCGAAGTTCACGGTGATCACGGGCGGCTCGTTCGGCGCCGGCAACTACGCGATGTGCGGTCGCGCCTATGGCCCGCGCCAGCTGTGGATGTGGCCGAACGCCCGCATCTCGGTGATGGGCGGCGAGCAGGCGGCGACGGTGCTGACGATGGTCGGCGACGCCGATCCGGAGGAGATTCGCGCCAAGTACGAGGCGGAGGGCAATCCGTACTACTCGACTGCGCGGCTCTGGGACGACGGCATCATCGACCCCTTGGACACGCGCCGGGTGCTCGCGCTCGGGATCTCGGCCGCGCTGAACGCGCCGATCCCGGAAAGCCAGTTTGGGATCTTTCGGATGTAGGGATGGGATTCAGCTACGTCGACGTCGACTCACTCGAAGGCGAGGGGCCGGGTGGGATGGTGCGGAAGACGCGCCGGGCGACCGGTGCGCGCGCCTTCGGCTTCAACTACTTCAAGATTCCGCCGAGCGTGGTCGGACGGGAGCACGATCACGCCGACTCGAACCTGGAAGAGGTCTACTTCGTCGTCAAGGGCGGGGGAACGATGCGGATCGACGGCGAGGAGCTCGAGCTGCGGCCGGGTCGCTTCATCCGCGTCGATCCGCAGTCGAGGCGGGTTCCGATCGCCGGTGACGACGGCGTCGAGTTCGTCACCTTCGGCGCCCCGCTCGAGGGGCGTTACGAGCCGCCCGACTGGGGCTAACGCGAGGCACTAGGCTCGCTGCATGCACACAATCGAGTTGACCGAGGAGGAGTTGCGGCTGGTGCGGAACGCCCTGCAGTCCTTCCTCGAGGACTTCGGCCACGACGAGGCCGACGTCCTCCGGAGCATCAAGCAGATCCTGGCGAAGCTGCCCCAGCCCGCCTAGTCTCTCGGCGTGCCGCTCTTCCGACGGAAGAACGAGTCACGGCTTCACGAGATCGGCGAGGCGGAGGCCTACGGCCGTTCGTACGGCGACCTGAGTCGCGATGTCAAGATCGTCAAGGTCGAGCCGCGCCGGCCGCGTCACCAGCTCAAGGTGACCGGTGAGGCGCTGCGGAATGCCTTCCTCGACCGGCTGAACAGGCGAGACCCGTCGGATCGGCCGGACGAGGGCGACAGGTGATTCTCCGCCTCGTCCTCTGGAACCTGGCGGACTCGAAGACGACGATCGAGGAGCTGCGCCGTTACTTGCGCGACGAGTCCGTCGACGCCTTCGCGGAGGTGCCGGGTCTCCGGTTCAAGGCCTGGATCTCGGACGAAGCCACAGAGCGCTGGGGCGGGGTCTACCTCTGGGAATCCGCGGCGGCCGCCTCGCAGGTCGTGCCGAGCCGTGCGCGAGACCTGATCGGCAAGGACCCCGACATCGTCGAGGAGTTCGACGTCGAGGCGACGATCGAGGGCCGGTTCGAGGTCGAGGAGCTCTCCCGCCTCGGCCTCGCCTTCGAGGGCTGACACCGTCCCGCCCGGCCGTGGCCGCGTGCCTGGCACCGAGACGTGGCTCGGGCCGGCATGGCTCGGGGCCTCTCTTGGCGCGTGGAGCCGCCGCGACGAGACATGCGTGCCTGGCACCGGGACACGGCTCTAGAGGACGAGCGTCTCCGGGAAGACGGCGCCGCCGGTGAAGCGCTCCAACCGATACGGCGTCAGGTCGAAGGAGGAGCTGCCGGTGAGGAGCTCCTCGGCGACGGCGGCGCCGACGGCCGGCGCCTGCATGAAGCCGTGGCCCGAGAAACCGCAGGCGGCGTACACGCCGTCGCCGACCCAGCCGATGATCGGGTGGGCGTCGGGCGTCATGTCGTAAAGGCCGGCCCAGGCGCGCGCGACCTGGACCCCCGCCGCACGCGGATAGCGATGAGCCAGCCTCGCGAGCCAGTCGGCGACGAGCGACTCGTCGACGACCTCCGCCGTCCCCCAACGAAGGCTCGGTTCCGTCATCGCGAGCCTCAGCCCGTCGCCGACCCGGCGGAAGTGGAACCCCGTCTCCTCCTCGATCGTCATCGGCAGCTCACGTGGGAGATCCGGAACCGCCTCGGTGTCGACGAGCTGCCGCACGAGCGGCCGGACGGGGACGTCGACGAGCTCCGGCGAGGCGGCGCCGCAGGCGACGACGAGAACATCGGCCGGGAGTCCACGAGCGTCGGTGTGCTCGAGGAGGCGCGCGCCGCCTGCCACGGCGTCGTCGACGAGACGGCGCGTCCCCGCCGTCGGGTCGGCGACGCCGTCCTCCCGGCAGATGCAGGCGCCGAGCACGTCGTCCGTCCGCAGGCCGTCGACCCACGCGGCGTCGACCGCTTCCACCGGCACACCGAGCGCTCGCTGACGCCGACGGCGGTCGTCGAGTGCCGCGAGTCCCGCCTCTGTCGTCGCAAGGAAGAGGTAGCCGACCTGCTCGAACAGCGGCTCGCCGAGCGCGGCGAAGAAGCGTGCGCTCGCCTGCGCCAGCCGCACCTCCGGCTCGGTCGAGAACTGCTGGCGCACGCCGCCCATCGCCTTGCCCGTTGCCCCCGAGGCCACCTCGGCCCGGTCGCACAGCACGATCTCGTCGTTCGTCCCGTGGCGAACGAGGTGGTAGGCGATCGACGCACCGATCGCGCCGGCGCCGGCTACGACGATTCGAGCCATCGCTCGAGCTCGGCCCGCTCGGCGCTCGTGAGCGTGCGGAGGGGTGCGCGCACGTCTTCCCTCACGGGCACTCCACGCCATCTGAGGACGGCCTTCAGCGCCGCATGGAACGGGAAGCGCTCGAGCACTGCACGCTTCTCGGTCCCGCCTTCGGGAAACGCGGCGGCGAGGCCGGAGACGCTTCCCGCCGCTCCGTGTTCCAGGCCGCGCGCGACGAGCGTCTCGGCGCCGACGAAGACGTCCAGGCCCGGGATGAGGTACGGCTCGACCGCCTCCCACGGCTTGTTCGAGACCTTCAGGCCGGAGATGCGATCGCGAAGCCGTTCGATCACCGCGCGCGGGATCGAGTAGCCGGCGCGGGCCTTGAACTCGTAGAGGTAGAAGGGAAGTGGGCTCGCCGCCTCGGCCGCCGCCGCGAAGTGGCGGTAGAGCGCCTCCTCGTCGAAGACGTAATACGGCGGGCCGATCACCGCGACGGCATCGGCCGGGAGCTCCGCGGCATGCCGAGCGAGCTCGACCGTGTCCGCCGTCGTCTGCGCGCCGCAGTGCACCGCGATCTGGAACCGCCCTCCGCCGGCGGCGACGAAGAGCTCCGCCGCACGCTTGCGCTCCTCGGTCGAGAGCAGGATCCCCTCCCCCGTCGTCCCGAGCGCCAGCATCCCGTCCAGCCGACCGTCCACGAGGAAGTCCACGTACGGCCCGAAGGCATCCTCGTCCAGCGCGGCGCCGCCGTCCCGCAAGGGCGTGATCGCCGCGGCAAGCGTCCCTCTCAGCATCGACCGACAATAAGCTCACCGCCGATGGCCGGCCTCCGGATCGAACGCGACGGCCCCGTCCTCCGGATCACGCTCGCGAAGCCCGAGCGCCGCAACGCCTTCGACGCCGAGCTGATCCGTGAGCTGCACGAGGCGTTCTCGGACGTCGGAGACCCGCGCGTCGTCGTGCTCGCCGGCGATGGACCGAGTTTCTGCGCGGGCGCGGACGTGGAGTGGCAGCGCTCCGCGATCGACCTCTCGTACGAGGAGAACGTCGAGGACGCGCTGCGGCTCTTCCGGATGCTCCAGGCGATCGACACGTGTCCCGTGCCGGTCGTCGGCCGGATCCACGGCTATGCCCTCGGCGGCGGCTCCGGCGTCGCGGCCTGCCTCGACGTCGGCATCGCTTCGAAGGACGCCGTGTTCGGCTTCTCCGAGGTGAAGCTCGGGATCATCCCGGCGGTAATCTCGCCGTTCGTCCTTCCGCGAATCGGCGCCGCTGCGCGCCGGTACTTCCTCACCGGCGAGCGGTTCGACGCGCAGACGGCGCTGCGGATCGGCCTCGTCGGGGAGGTGGCTGCGAACCTCGACGATGCCGTCGACCGCGTCGTCGCCGAGCTGCTGACCTCGGGACCCGAGGCGACGCGGGAGGCAAAGCGCCTCGTCCGGGAACGGCCTGGCGGCGAGGAAGCGGCCGAGACGGCCGCGCGGCTCCGCGCGGGCGAAGAGGGACAGGAGGGCCTCCGCGCGTTCCTCGAGCGGCGAAAACCGCCCTGGATGGACTGACGACGCGCTCGTGCGGAAGCTCCTGCTGCTCGTCGGCGGCATCGTCTTCGTCGACACGATGTTCTTCGCGGCGCTGACGCCGCTTCTCCCCGACTACGCGGACGAGTTCGGGCTCTCCAAGGCCGAGGCGGGTGTGCTCTCCGCCGCCTATCCCGCCGGCGCGCTGCTCGGAGGTGTCCCGAGCGGTCTTGCCACGGCGAGGGTCGGCGCGCGGACGTCGGTGATCGCGGGCCTCGCCGTCATCGCCGTGTCGACGTTCGTCTTCGCCACCGCCGACTCGATCTGGCTGCTGGACTCGTCACGGTTCGCGCAGGGCGTCGGGAGCTCCCTGGCCTGGACGGCGGGACTCACCTGGCTCGTGACCGAGACGCCCGCGGAACGCCGCGGCCAGACGATCGGCTCGGCGATGGCCGCGGCGATCGTCGGCGCCTTGTTCGGCCCGGTGCTCGGCGGCATCGCCGCGGTCATCGGACAGACGGCGGCGTTCGGCGGAGCTGGGCTCGCGGCGATCGGTCTCGGGGGTTGGGCGATCGCCATGCACGAGCCGCCTCCCCCCACGCAGCAACCGCTCGGACTCCTGTTCACGGCCCTTCGGCACCGGGTGATCGCGCTCGGTGTGTGGCTCGTCGCTCTTCCGGCCCTCGCGTTCGGAACGCTCGGCGTGCTCGTGCCGCTGCGCCTCGAGGACCTCGGCTTCGCCGCCGTCGCGATCGGCGCAGTCTGGCTCGTGGCAGCTGCGCTCGAGGCGTTCGTCAATCCGCTCGTCGGACGCATATCGGACCGCGTCGGCCGCTTTCCGCCGATGCGGGTTTCAGGCCTCGCCGGCGCCGCGATCGCGTTGCTGCTGCCCTGGCCCGGGAGTGCCTATCTGCTCGCGGCACTGGTCGTTCTGGCGAGCATCTCGTTCGGAAGCTTGTGGACGCCGGCGATGGCGCTCCTCTCCGACGAGGCCGAGCGAGAAGGGCTGGGATATGCCTACGCATTCGCGCTGATCAATCTCGCCTGGGCCCCCGGGCAGGCGGTGGGCGCGTCGGGAGGCGGCGCGCTCGCGCATCTGACGAGCGACACCGTCCCGTACCTGCTCGTGTCGGCGGTCTGCCTGCTTACGTTTGCGCTGCTGTGGCGATCGAGAAGCTCCTCGTAGCGAACCGTGGCGAGATCGCGTTGCGCGTGTTTCGAGCGTGCCGCACGCTCGGGATCGCGACGGTCGCGGTCGTTGCGCCCGACGATCGGACGTCGCTCCATGCCCGATCGGCGGAGGAGACCGCCGACGTCGCGGGCTACCTCCATTCAGAGGAGCAGATTCGCGCCGCGAAGCAAACGGGCGCCGACGCGATTCATCCGGGCTACGGCTTTCTGGCCGAAAACCCCGACTTCGCCGAGGCGGTGGAGGCTGCCGGACTCGTCTTCGTGGGGCCGCCAGCCGAGGCGCTGCGACTCGGCGGCGACAAGCTCGAGGCCAAACGCGTTGCGCAGGAGGCTGGGGTCCCCGTCGTGCCCACCGGCGACCCCGAGGAGCTGGGGTACCCGCTGATGATCAAGGCGGCGGCCGGCGGCGGCGGCCGGGGAATGCGTGTCGTCCGAAGCGAGCCCGAGCTCGAAGACGCGGTCGAGGCCGCCCGACGGGAGGCGAAGGCCGCGTTCGGTGACGATCGCATCTTCCTCGAG
>DASZCE010000389.1:0-4425 GCA_035943455.1 Gaiellaceae bacterium
CTTCTTCACCTCCGTCGGCAAGGTCTACCGACTCAAGGTGCACGAGCTCCCGCTGGGGACGCGGCAGGCGAAGGGACGGGCGATCGCGAACTTCCTGCCCTTCCGGCAGGGCGAGACGACCCGCGCCGTAATCGCGACGCGTGAGTTCAAGGAGGCCGAGTACCTCGTCCAGGCCACGAAGAACGGGATCGTCAAAAAGACCCGCTTCGAGGAGTACAACACGCCGTTGAAGGCAGACGGAATCATTGCGATCAACCTCCGCGGCGACGACGAGCTGATCGGCGTCGTCCACACGAGCGGCGACGACGACATCCTCATGGTCTCCCGCACGGGCCAGGCGATCCGCTTCCACGAGCGGGATGCTCGTCCGATGGGCCGTGCCACGGGCGGTGTGCGCGGCATGAACCTGCGCAAGGGGGACGAGGTGATCGAGATCAACCGCGCCGAAAACGACGCCGACCTCCTGGTCGTGACCGAGAATGGCTACGGAAAGCGGACACGCATCGACGAGTACCCGGTCAAGGGCCGCGGCGGTCTGGGCGTGAAGACCGTCCAGCTGACCGAGGCCAAGGGCCAGCTCGCAGGCGCCCGCGTCGTCCGCGAGGGGTACCAGGTGATGCTGATCTCCACCGGGGGCACCGTGATCCGGATGCCGGTCGACGGCATCCGCCGCGCGGGGCGCGCCACACAGGGCGTGATCGTCATGCGGCTGCGTGACGGCGAGCGTGTCTCTGCGCTGGCACCGGTGGTCGAGTCCTCGAACGACGTGGTCGGAGACACAACGGACCCGGAGCAGGTTTCGCCGGCCGCAACGTAGATTTTTTCGCTTCACGCGTCAGTTTCTACGCGTTTTTACCGGGATTGCTCTTCCCAATCGGGCGGGAGGGAGTTATGGTGCCGTCAACGGGTTCGAGTCCTAATCGAACGAGGGTTTTATATGTCTCCAACCACGCAAGCTGACCTTCTAGAGCCAATCGACCTCGCCCAGCATCTCGAAAAAGTGGAGCTCTACCTCGGCCAGGTCTGTCAGATGGCGGGAATCTCCAAGATGCAGCTGGACTATTGGACGAACAAGGCGCAGATTCCCACCAAAGGACGCAAGCAACGCATCTATGACATGGATGCGGTCGAGACGGTCATGCTGATCAAGCAGGCCAAGGACAAGGGCTTGAACCTCGGCGCCGCCATCGACGCAGCCCGTCGCTTCCGCGAGCGCGAGCGCGCCGCCATTCAGGCCGGCGCGTAGCCTTCCGTCCGAGCCGGCGCCTAGCCTCCCGCCCTCAGGCGTTCGGCCGCGTGCGCGGGCGGCAGCACGTTGACGTAGACCCCCGCGCCGAGCTCGATTCCGGCGAGGGCCGTGAGTCGGGGCACGAAGTGGATGTGCCAGACCGGACCGGGATGCAGCCACGCATTCCACGGTCGAGACCCCTCGACGGAGTGGAGCCTGCGAACGAGATCACGAAGCAACACGAGGCCGTCTGCCAGCCGGCTCCGTGGCGCCTCGGGCGCGACGATGCTCTCGTACGGTGCCGCTCCGATTGGGTGGACCGCCGCAACGACGCCGTCACGCCGCAGGAGCTCGTGCGGCTCCAGGAGCCGCGGGAGCTGAGCGACGTCTTCTGGCGGGAGGTCGGTCCACACGAGCTGTGAGTGGCTGTGCGGGAGGCTCGCGCCGGCGATACGGCCCTCATTGATGAGCGCGAGCGGCTCGCCGCCGGAGTCTTCACTCCGGCGCTCCCAGGCCTCGGCGATGGCCGCCACCTGCTCGTTGTCGAGGTCGGCGAAGGAGCGGACGTGCTCGGGCGAGTGGATCACGACCTCCTGCCGGTCGAAGGCTGGATAGAGGTTCGGCACCACCCGAACCCGCCAGGGGTCGCCGATGCGCAGCGTCTCGGGCGGGGTACGGTCCTCGCGGCCGGCGCAGAAGGGGCAGCGTTCGAGCTCGTCTTCGGTGGGAGGCTCGATCTCCGGAAGCCAGGCTCCGGGTCGATCACCTCGGCCGGGCGCAAGCAGCACCCGCCGTCCGGTGAGCGGGTCGACCCGAATGTCGGTCAGGTGCGGTCGCTGCCCGCAATGTCGATGAGCGGGCGGAAGAGCTCGATCGGAAGCGGCAGGATGATCGTGGACGACCGCTCCGAGCTGATCTCGAGCATCGTCTGCAGAAAGCGAAGCTGAAGCGACATCGGATTCTGTGCGAGGACTTCGGCGGCGTCCTTGAGGCGCTCAGACGCCTGGTACTCACCTTCTGCGGCGATGACCTTGGCGCGCCGCTCGCGCTCAGCCTCGGCCTGCCGCGCCATCGCCCGCTGCATGCCGCCGGGGATCTCCACGTCCTTGACCTCGACGATCGACACCTTGACGCCCCAGGGCGAGGTGGCCTCGTCGATGATCTGCTGCAGGATCGTGTTGATCTTGTCGCGCTCGGACAGCAGCTCGTCGAGCACGTGCTGGCCGAGGACGCTACGAAGGGTCGTCTGCGCGATCTGAGAGGTCGCGACCATGAAGTTCTCGACCTGAACGATCGCCCTCTCGGGGTCGATGATCCGGAAGTAGGCGACCGCATTCACCCGCACGGGGACGTTGTCCTTGGTGATGACCTCCTGGGGCGGGACGTTGAGCGTCACGGTGCGGAGGTCGACACGCACCATCTTGTCGATGATCGGGATGAGGAGGAAGAGGCCGGGCCCCTTGGGGGGCGAGCGCAGGCGACCGAGGCGGAAGATGACCCCGCGTTCGTACTCGCGGGCGACGCGGACTGACGCCGACAGCAGCAGGATGACGAGGAGCGCGACGACGCCGAGCGCGATCAGGACAGCCACGCGGAGATCCTATGTGGGGACGACTCTCAGCGTTAGTCCGTCGTCGAGCCCCTCGACCCGCACGGACTCGCCAGGCGCAACCGCGTCGCCGGTCGTTCGGGCCCGCCACAGCTCGCCGTGGACGAAGACGTACCCCTCCGGGTCGAGGGCGTGGCGGACGACGCCGACTTGGCCGACCAGCTCGTCTTGGCCGGTGACGACGGCCGCCCGTCGCACCTGGACGATCTTTCCGGCCGCGAACAACACCAGCCCCGCCATCGTTGCCGCGACGAGAAGCGCCACGTTGCGCGAGACCTGGTAGCTCTCGCCGGCCGGGTCGAAGAGCATCAGCGAGCCGATGACGAACGCGATGCTCCCGGCTAGGGCGAGCGCCCCGTGACTGACGACGAAGGTCTCGGCGACGAAGAAGCCCAGCGCCAGGAGCATCAGCAGGACGCCGGCCCAGCTCACTGGCAGCACCTGGAGGCCGAAGAGTCCGATCACGAGCGAGATGGCGCCGACCGTCCCCGGGAAGATGAGCCCCGGGCTCCAAAGCTCGATCGTGATCCCGAGGACGCCGATCGACATCAGGATCACGATCAGGTTCGGGTCGATCAGCAGATCGAGCGTCCGTTTCCAGAACGACATCTTCACGGTGTCGATGCGCGCGCCCGCCGTGTGCAAGACGAAGCCTTTCGGCTTCGTCTTTCGGCCGTCGATCTCGTTCAGGAGCGCGGGCAGGCTCGGCGCGAGCACGTCGATGACGTTCATCCGGAGCGCCACGCGGGCCCTGAGGTTGGACGCTTTCCGAACGGCGTCGTCAGCCCACTTCACGTTGCGTCCGTGCTCGCCTGCGAGCGCCTTGAGGGACGCGGCGGCGTCGTTGACGACCTTTCGCCGGAGATCCTTCTGGATGTCCTCGCCCCCGATGCTGATTGGGGTCGACGAGCCGATGTTCGTCTGCGGTGCCATCGCGAGGATGTCAGCGGCCTGTCCGATCCAGACACCCGCCGACGCGGCACGGGCTCCCTCCGGCGACACGTAGACGATCACCGGGATCTTCGAGGCGAGCTCGGCCTGGTAGATGTCCTTCATCGAGTCAGAGAGTCCGCCGGGCGTGTCGAGGAGGATCACGACGGCGTTGTAGTGCTTGTCATTCGCCCGGTCGATCGCGCCGGTCACGTAGTCCGCGGTGACCGGGTTCACGTCGTTGTCGAACTCCACCGCCAGCACTCGCGGCGCTGCGGCGTCAGCGGGAGCAACCACCGCGACTGCCGCAAACGCGACCAAAAGTGCCCGCAGAGCGCGGCTTTTCACGGTGTAAGGATGCTATCAAGACCCCTTGCGGCGCCAGAACGACGCTGCGAACCTAGGCTGGGGTCGCCGGATGAGATTGCTTGCCGCCGCACTGATCGCGCTCGCCTTTCCGGCGACCGCGTGGTGCGGGGTGACGCTCGTCACCCGTGAGCTTCCCGTCGGCGGCGCGCGAATGCTGGCCGCTGGCGACGCTCCGACGAGGTTCAACCTGCTGGGTCTGCACTGGCGCGGGCCGGGCCGTGTCTTCTTCCGTGTCCACGGCAACAAGGGCTGGAGCCGCTGGCACCAGGCCGAGGCCGAGGCGGAGGAT
>DASZCE010000390.1:0-2156 GCA_035943455.1 Gaiellaceae bacterium
CTCACCCTCTGCTACTACGGTCTTCGCGACGGCGAGATCCGTCGTCTCGAAGCAACGGCTGCCCGGGCGAACTCGGCTTTGGGCTATGGCCCCCTCCGGCGGGCCGACTGGTTGATTGAGTCCCCGGGCGCTCCGCACCGACACCCTGGCCCCACCGCGGCCGAATAGATGAGTGGAACCACCGCCAACCACCCCCGCCAACAAAGACCGCCCTGAACCGACGAGACCTGCATCAAGACGCCCTTGACGCAGGTCGGCCTCGTCATAGATGGAGCCAAACGTCTAATCGCCGTTTGGGCCATGAGTGGGCCACGAGATCTTGGCTTTAGAGACAACGCCCGGGGCAGTCGAGCTAATCACCACGATCAATCTCTGAGTTCTTCGGCGTTATCCGACCGGTGGCGGATTGAGAGAGCATTGGCTCGTATCAGCCGGAAGCGCTGAGCACTCTCTGTTGGTGCCGATCGGTTACTGGGGGACGACGCCGAGCTGCTGCATGAAGCTCAGCTGATCCATGCTCAGCCAGTGCTCGACGATCTGCCCGTCGCGCACACGCATGATGTCGACGTACTGGATCGAGACGCGGTTGCCCGTAGGCGGAATCCCGCTGAACTCACCCGTATGCGTTCCGGTGAAAGTTTTCTTAGTCACGACCTGATCGCCCTCGGCGATCATGTCTTCGATGGTGACGTAGGAGTCGGGGAAGGCGTTGATGAATGCCCCAAGGAACATCTTCCCGCCCTCCTTGTCGTTCGGGACACCCGGAGGAGCACTCAGATTGACGAAGTCTGAAGAGTTGAGTTCGTCGAAGGCATCCCAGTTCTTCTGGTTCTGCACCTCCTCGACGAAGCGACGGATGACGGCCTTGTTCCGCTCGGTTTCGCTCTGATGCGACATCGCTGGCTCCTCTCGGTCAGCTATCCGCTAAATCGGTTACACTTCTCTGTAATAGATACAGGAGTATGTAACTAAAAGTGAGCGATGTCAAGAAGGCTCGGCGCTACGACTCAAGCGGCCGCGTTGCGCAAGCGCTCCGCAATCGCACCGCGATCGTCGACGCCGCGCAACGGCAGTTCATCGAACGCGGCTATGCCGCAACCACCGTCTCGGCGATCGCGCGGGAAGCGGGTGTCTCCGTGGAGACGGTGTACAAGGCAGTCGGCGGCAAGGCCGAGCTCGTGCGAGCGATCTACGAACGGGGACTCATCGGTCGCCAGCAAGCCAGCGTGTACGAGCGCTCGGACGCGATGCGCGAGCAGGAGACGAACCCGGCGAACATCCTCCGGTACTGGGCCGGCCTCATCGCTGAGCTCGCGCCGGACGTAAGCCCGATCCGGTTGCTGATGCGCTCCGCCGCCGCGGGCGATCCAGAGCTCGCCGACGTGCTCGAGGAGAGCGACAACGAGCGCCTGCAGCGGATGCGCCACAACGCACGGTTCTTGGCCAAGCGAGGTTATCTGCGCGCTGGTGTCAGTGCAGCCGAGGCCGCGGATTTGCTCTGGACCTGCACGTCCGCCGAGCTCTACGAGCTCTTCGTCCAGCGCCGCGGATGGTCGCTTCGCCGCTTCGAACGCTTCGTCGGCGACCTGCTGGTAGCCGCGCTGCTCCCGTCGGGGCCGAACTCGCGCTGATAAATGCGGCATGCGTATTGAGCAAGGCTCGAGTGGCCCGCCCGCAGCGACGGACTCGAACTCGCTGCAACCGGACCGACCAATACCCGACTTCAGCTCGCCGAGACGGCTCCTCGATCGTCGATCAGCCACGCCATAGACGTAAGACCTGGTTTGGTTCGCGCGGCCGAACACAGATCGGCGGTCGAATAGGGCGATTTGCAGGGATGTTAGGCGCAGCGTTTGGGCCACGGGATTGGGCCACCGCGTACAGCTCCGCGCCTAGCTAGACAACGCTATAAGCGCATTTGCAGGCACTTTAAGAGACGGGAGCGACGGGACTCGAACCCGCGACCTCCGGCGTGACAGGCCGGCGTTCTAACCAACTGAACTACGCCCCCGAGGGCGGCGCCTAGTCTAGCCGCGGCTCGTCGCGGCTCGCGCTCCGGGGGCGCGGCTAGCCTCCACTGCGTGACGCGCGTCGACTGGTTCGCTGCCGGCTTCGTCGCGCTGACGGCGTTCCTCGGCCTGTGGAAGGGACTCGTC
>DASZCE010000391.1:0-2610 GCA_035943455.1 Gaiellaceae bacterium
AGCCGGAATCGGGCGTCTCCACCGGCGCGCCCGTCTGCTCCAGGAGCTTCTGCTCTGCATCGATGCCGCCCGTCGCCTTGTGGTGGCAGTGACCGTGGAGGAGCACGTTCCGCGGCAAACGAGGCGGCTCGTACCCCTCGCGCTCGAGGAACTCACCGAAGTGGAACACCTGCTTCGCGAGGCGCTCGCCGTCCTCGTCGTCCGGCATCAGCTTCCCGAGCTCGTCCCTGAACACGGCCACGCAGCTCGGCTCGACGCCGACGATCGGCGTCCCGGCGCGAATGTCCTCACGCAGCCGCTCGAGCACGCCTTCGAGATACCGCCGCGCGAGGCCGAGAAAGCCGTAGTCGTAGAGCGGCCGCCCGCAGCAGAGGTGTCCCGGGAGAACGGTGGCCGCGTAGCCTGCCGCCTCGAGCGCCTCGACCGCCGCGACGCCGACGTCGGTATGGAAGTGGTTCGTAAAGGTGTCGGCCCACAGAATCACCTTCCTGCCGCCGTGGTTTCTCGGGCTTCGGGCCATGAACCACTCCTTCAGCGTCGGCGACGCAAAGGCCGGGAACTCGCGCTCGGGCGCCATCCCCACGGCGGCCTTGGCGAGGCCGGCGAGCGCCGGCGTCTGCGTGACCGCGTTGACAACGCCGGGAGCGATCGAGGCGATGCGGGCCGCCTGGTCGATGAGCCCGAAGGCGTAGGCGTGTCTCGGTCGCAGGCGGCCCGAGTAGTGGTGCGCGAGGAACTCCGCCTTCAACGTCGGCATGTCGACCGAGACCGGGCAGTCGTTGGTGCAGCCCTTGCACGCCAGACACAGGTCGAGCGCCTCGAAGACCTCCTCGTTGCGCCACAGGCCTTCCACCGGGTCGCCGTTCAGGAGCTCGAAGAGAATCCGCGCCCGCCCGCGGGTCGTGTGCTTCTCCTCGCGGAGAACCATGTAGCTCGGGCACATGACTCCGCCCTCGGTCCGCCGGCATTTGCCGATCCCGACGCAGCGGACCGTGGCGTGCGCGAAGGAGCCACCGTCGTTCGGGTAGGCGAAGTGCGGCTTGACCGGGATCGGGGCATAGTCCGTCCCCAGCCGCAGGTTGTCGGTGATGCGGTAGGCGTCGACGACCTTGCCGGGGTTCAGCTTCCAGTCCGGGTCCCAGATCGATTTGAACTCGCGGAACGCCTCCACGAGCTCGTCGCCGAACATCTTCGGCAGGAGCTCGGCGCGCGACTGTCCGTCGCCGTGCTCGCCGGAGAGCGAGCCGCCCAGGGACAGGACCAGGTCGGACGCGTCGTCGAGGAAGCGGCGGAAGGTGGCGATCCCCTCCTTCGTCTTCAGATCGAAGTTCCAGCGGGCGTGGATGCACCCTTGGCCGTAGTGGCCGTAGAGCGCGCTCTCGTATCCGTACCTGGCGGCGAGCTTGCGCAGTTCGCGGATGTAGTCGCCGACGCGCTCCGGCGGAACGGCGGAATCCTCCCAGCCTTCGTAGGTGTCGGGCTTCCCGGGGATGAAGGCGGTGGCGCCGAGACCGGCCTCGCGCACCTCCCAGATGTGCCGCTCCTGCTTCGGGTCGTCGTAGAGCCTCCAGCCGCGGAAGTGCGTTGCATCCCGCTCGAGGCGCTTGACGAGGTCGCTCGCCTTCGCATCGGACTCCGCCTTCGTCTCGGCCCCGAACTCGACGAGGAGGAAGCTCTTCCCGTCCGGCAGCATCGACACGCCCTCGTCGTGGAGGTCTGCGAGGCTCATGTCCTCGAGCAGGACGTCGTCGATGCCCTCGAGTCCGAGCGGCTCGTGCTCGAGCACCTCCGGGACGTGGTCAGCGGCGGCCGCCGCGTCGTCGTAGCCCACCACCAGGAG
Source organism: Gaiellaceae bacterium (assembly GCA_035943455.1). Classification (GTDB taxonomy): domain Bacteria; phylum Actinomycetota; class Thermoleophilia; order Gaiellales; family Gaiellaceae; genus JACDAN01. Next base: position 1,841 of record DASZCE010000391.1, read on the forward strand.
GCTTCGGGCCTTCGGGTTGTCGATCAGGTGGACGGTCGCCTCGAGCACCACGACGCAGGTGCCCTCTGTGCCGGTCAGCGCGCCGGCGACGTCGAACCCGTTCTCCGGAAGCAGGCGATCGAGGTTGTAGCCGGAGACCCGGCGCGGGATCGGCGGGTAGCGCTCGCGGACGAGGTCCCCGACCCGGTCCCGCAGCTCACGCAGCCGGCGGTAGACCTCCCCCTGTGCGGCGCCGGCTCCGACGATGCGCTCGAGCTCCGCATCCGACGTCCGGCCGACGGTGAAGCGGTCACCGCGATAGGTGACGACGTCGAGCTCGTGGACGTTGTCGGCGGTTTGCGGCCCCGGCCCGTAGAACTGCGACATGACGGAGTGGACGCCGCACGCGTTGTTGCCGATCATCCCGCCGAGCGTGCAGGACGCGTGGGTCGAGGGGTCAGGCCCGAACGTGAGCCCGAACCGGCTCTCGGCCTGCCCGCGCAGGTGGTCGAGGATGACCCCCGGCTCGACCCGGGCGAGCTTCGCAACGGGATCGATCTCGATGACGCGGTTCAGGTACTTCGAGAAGTCGATGACGACGGCGACGTTCTCGATCTGGCCGGCGAGGCTCGTCCCGCCGCCGCGCGACAACACCGGCGCCCCATGCTCACGACACGCGGCGATCGTCGCGAGGACGTCGTCGACGCTCGTCGGGATGACGACGCCGATTGGGATCAGCCGGTAGTTCGAGCCGCCGGTCGAGTACAGCGCGCGGTCGCCCGGGCGAAACC
>DASZCE010000392.1:0-3602 GCA_035943455.1 Gaiellaceae bacterium
TGCCGGCCCGGGCTCAGACGTCGAGCCCGGGCCAGCAGCGAGGCGTTACGGGGTAAGCGGGTGCGTGCCCCAGTCGCCGCCGCCTTCGTCCAGATCGGGCGTGTTCGTGACCTGGAAGAGGCCGCTCCCGTCCGCGTTGACCGTGTAGAGGTCAAAGTGGTCATTCGGAATCAGGAAGTGGCGCTCGAACATGATGTTCCGCCCGTCCGGAGACCACACCGGCTTCTGGCAGCCGATCGAAGTCGGGTCGGAGCGGGGACCGCCGCAGCCGGGGACCGGGATCTTCCGCAGCCCGCTCCCGTCCGAGTGGACGACCCAAACGGTGCTCCGGTCCGGGCCCGGGACATGAGCCGAGAACACGATCTGGTTCCCCTGAGGCGACCAGCTCCCGCTGCAGAAGTCCACCTCCATGCCGTCAGGCGTGATCTGGTGCAGGCCGTTGCCGTTCGATTCGACGACGGACAGCTGGCCGTTGCTGACGAGCAGCCGACGGCCGTTCGGCGAGTAGTCCGCGGGGCAGTCGTCGAACTGAGCGACCGTCACCTGCTGCAGATCGCCTCCGTCGGAGGATCGAATGGTGTAAATGCCGGTCTGGCCCGGACCGTCACCGAAGCCCTCGCAGGCCAGCCTCGCACCGTTCGGGGACCAAACCCCGCAGAACAAGAACAGGCCGGGATAGAGGCCGTCCGGCAGATGGAGATCGGTGAAGGCGCCGGTGTCGACATTGAGGTATCCGCTGAAGAGCGGGATCTTCGTGCCATCCGGTGACCACTGCCCGGCCTCGGTGTCGTTGGCCAGGAGCTGCATGTTCGTCCCGTCCGGGTCGACCGTGTAGACCTGCTCCTGACCGGTCGCCGCGTTGTCGACGTTGACGACGATTTTTCCGTTGGCGCCCGGGGGGTTCGCCGTCGCGGGAGTCACGACGATCGCTGCCATGGCCGAGGCCAGAAACGCGAGCATGACGAGCTTGCGCATCATGGTTCTCTCCTTTCGTCGATCGATCACTTCGTCGACCGACGCTAGGAGATGCCCAGTAGGACGGAAACGGGGCCAGCAACAGTCTTTCGTCCGTACCAGCCCCAGAATCTGCGTTCGCGTGGCGGCCGCCCACATTGCCGTCGCACTCGACATGTGTGGCCATCAACTCAGAGGCCGCCCGTCACCGGGGCTACGCGCCGGACCTCCGCTTCAGGCCACGCCGACCGTGCCTTGTCGACGAGAAGGAACGTGTGGTCGCGGGTGGTGCGTCAGCCGCTTATCGCGCGCACCTGACGCCGACGCATTGGGGAGGGCGCCGGTTTCGACGCGCGCGGTTGCCACCGGCGTCGATCGTGCGGCGCACCGCCGTGATGCCATGCCCCGCGTTCGCGTTCGCCGTATTGCCACGCAGCTTGTTCCCCGTGGCGCTTCCCTCGACGACGATTCCTCCGTCACGGCCGTTGGAGTTCGCGACGTTGCGGGAGAGCAGGTTGTTGTCGGCTCGATCCTTGCCCCCGTCTCCACGCACCCGGATCCCGACACGGTCGTTCTTGGTGGCGATGTTCGCAACGAGCCGGTTACGGCTGGCGCCGTGCTTGCCTCCGAACTGCGCGATGCCCGCCTGACCTGCGTAGAGGACGATCCCCGTCCCGTTGCCCCGCGCCCGGTTGCCACGGGCCAGGCTCTCACGGAGGTCGAACAGGAGCAGTCCGACCTCGGCGTTGCCAGAGACGTTGTTGCCGAGCACGCGCGCCTTGCGACTCGCGCCGACCGCGATGCCTGCACGGCGGTTGCCGAGCGCGTCGTTGCCAGTGACCCAGGTCGCGTCCGAGCTGCTGTTCACCTGAATGCCGTTTCCTCTGTTTCGCTCGAACTCGTTTCCGACGATGCGGCTTCCAGGCGAGTGATGCATCGCGAGGCCCTCGCCGGGAGTTCCCTGCACACGGGTTCGCTCGACGCGTGTTCCCGGGGACCCGAACACGTTGATCCCATTCACCTGGAGCGCGCGAACGGCGTTCGAGACGACGCTGTCCGCGATCGTGCACCCGCGACAATTCATCAGGTTGATCGCGGCACAGATGTCCCCCTGCCTGCAGCCGGCGCCGATCTTGCGCACCGTCACCTTCCGGACGACGTTTCCACGCCCGCGCAGCGACACTCCGCTGAAGTAGAAGTCGGTGATGGTGCCGTTGCTGATCGTGACGTTGGCATGCCGTCCCTTGGTCACGATGGCGCCGGTGCCGGCCTTTCGCACGTTCGCTCCGTCGATCGTGTGTCCGTTGAGGTCGATCGTGATGTTGTCAGCCCCGACGAGGAGCCCGTTGCCGGGGCAGTCGACGAGGTCATTCTGTAGCGTCGTGCTCGCGGTCAGCGTCTGACCGCACGAGACGTTCGCCGACGGCGACCCAGCTGCAGGCTGAGCCGCGCCGACGACTGCGCTGAGGACGAGCGTCGCAGCGATGGCGAATATCGGCTTCATCGAACGCCCCTTTCGGTCTGAGTCTATGACTTCCCCGAGGACGCTAGAAGGTCCCAGGGAGGAGCGAAACGCGGCCAGCAACAGTCTTGGCTGCGTGCCTGCACGGAGTCCGCGGACAGGCAACTGCGGCTGGCCACGATGCGCTCGCGCCTACGCTCTGCCACGATCAAGACATGCGGAAGACCGTGCTCATCGTCGACGACCACGACGGCTTCCGCGAGTCGGCGAGGGCACTGCTCGAGGCGGAGGGCTTCGAGGTCATCGGCACCGCCGCTGACGGCGAGACGGCGCTCGCCGCGGTCGAGCGCCTGCGCCCGGAGGTGGTGCTCCTCGACGTCCAGCTGCCCGACCTGGACGGCTTTGCGGTCGCCGAGCGCCTCGCGACGGTGTCTCACCCGCCGAGCGTGGTACTGGTCTCGACCCGAGCAGCCGTGACATACGGGCCGCGCCTCGACGCGGCGCCGGCGCGCGGCTTCCTGGCGAAGGCAGAGCTGAGCGGATCCGCGCTACGCGAGCTCATTGCCTAATGCGCGCGCTTCGCATCGTCGTTTTTCCGGCCGCCGTCGCGCTTGGCCTCTACGCCGAATGGGCGGCGCTGCAACGCGCGCCGCTCGCAGAGGGCAACTCGGGCGCGGACATCGCCCTCGCCGTCGCGGACCTCATAGTGGGACTCGTCTTCGTCGGTTGCGGCGTCGTCGCCTGGTCGCGACGACCGGAGAGCCGGTTCGGTCTCCTCCTGATGCTCGCTGGGATCGCCTGGTTCCTCGGCACGTTTGCCGCCTCCGGCAGTTCCGGGTATGCAGAGTTCGGCGCGGTCTTCCTCACACTCCATCGAGGGCCGCTCATACATGCGCTCCTTTCGTACCCGAGCGGGCGCCTCGAGCGGTGGACCGAGCGCGCGACGGTTGCGTTCGCGTACGTCCTGGGCGCGATCGCGGACATCGGAGTGACCTCCGGAGCCTCCATCGCGTTGGCCGTCGCCGTGCTTGCCATCGGTGCTCAGCGGTTCCTCAGGGCTGGCGGGCCGCACCGTCGCGCCCGCAGGAACGCGGCCGCGGCGAGCGCGGCCTTCGCGATCATCCTCGTCGTCTCCGGCGTGACCCGCTTCGCGGGCTCCGGCGCGTCGATGGACCGAAGCGTGCTC
>DASZCE010000393.1:0-5673 GCA_035943455.1 Gaiellaceae bacterium
GGTCCAGGCGAGGCCGTCTGCGCTGGTCTTCCAATCGGTCGCGAGCGAGGGCTCGACATCTGACGTGCCCGCCTTGAGCCTCGTCAGGCCCTCGTAGACCTGGTACAGCACTCGAATCGACGTCCCGTCGGAGACGAGCGCTCCGTCGAGAACGACCGGATCCGCCTCGGCCCCGAAGACGAGTGATCCCTGGCCGCCGCCTCCGCCGTCGCCACCACAGCCGCCCGCTGCCAGCACGAGCAGCGTCGCTCCAAGCAGGAGCAGAATCCTCAGCCTTCGAGCCACCTCAGCCTCCTTCTGTCGTCCGCGCAAGTGCCGCGAGTCTAGACAGGGGGCGGCTCGGCCACCCGTTCCTGCGTCCCGGGTTCGAACACAGCCTCTCGCTCCTGCGGCTTGATCGTGCCAGCCTTGATCTCCTCGGCCCAATGACAGGCGACGACGTGGCCGTCCGAAAGTTTGCGGAGTGGCGGCACCTCGGTCGTGCAGCGCGTCGGCTGGATGTACGGGCACCGGGTGTGGAAGCGACAGGCCGGCGGCGGGTTCGCCGGGCTCGGGAGGTCGCCGGGCAGCAGGATCGTCTCCCGACTCGCTTCGACGTGGGGGTCGGGAATTGGCACGGCCGAGAGCAGCGCGATCGTGTACGGGTGCAACGGGTTCTCGTAGAGCTCCTCGGCCGGCGAGATCTCCACGATCGTGCCGAGGTACATGACCGCGATCCGGTCGGAGATGTGCCGTACCACCGCGAGGTCGTGGGCGATGAAGAGGTACGTGAGCTCGAACTCGTTCTGGAGCTGCTCGAGGAGGTTGATGATCTGCGCCTGGATCGAGACGTCGAGTGCGGAGACCGGCTCGTCGGCGACGATGAAGTCCGGGTTCACCGCGAGCGCCCGCGCGATACCGATGCGCTGGCGCTGGCCGCCGGAGAACTCGTGCGGATAGCGCCCGGCGGCGTCGGCCGGCAGCCCGACCGTCTGCAAGAGCTCTCGTACGCGTGCGCCTTGACCGCGCCGCCGCACGATGCCGTGAGTCCGCATCGGCTCGCCGACGATCCGTCCCACGCTGTGGCGAGGGTTCAGCGACGAGAACGGGTCCTGGAAGATGATCTGCATTCGCCGCCGAAGCGGGCGAAGCTCGCCTTCGCTGCGGTCGGTGATCTCCTCGCCGTCGAAGATGATCCGGCCGGCGGTTGGCTTGTTCAGGCGAAGGATCGCGCGGCCGATGGTCGACTTGCCGCAGCCCGACTCGCCGACGAGCCCAAGCGTCTCACCACGCCGTATCTCCAGGGAAACGTCGTCGACGGCCTTGATGTCCCCGATGTGGCGGTCGAGCACGATCCCGCTCTTGATCGGGAAGTAGACCTTCAGGCGATCGAGCTCGACGAGGCTGCCGTCGAAGGAGCTCATGAGACGACGGCGGTCTTCATCCGCTCCCACTCCTCGACCGGCACGGGGTTGAAGCACGCCACCTTGTGGCCGGACTCGATCTCCTCGAGCGGCGGCACCTCCTGCCGCGACAGCTCGACCTCGTAGCGGCACCGCGGCTGGAACGGACAGGCCTGGGGCGGCTGGAGCATGTCCCGAGGTGCCCCCTCGATTGGGTGGAGGCGTTCGCGCCGCGCCGCGTCGAGCCGCGGGATGCTCTGCAGCAGGCCCACGGTGTAGGGATGGCGGGGGCGCGTGAAGAGCTGTGTCGCCGACCCCGTCTCCATGAACATGCCCGCGTACATCACGTTCACGCGTTCGCACATGCCCGCGACGACGCCGAGGTCGTGCGTGATCAGAATCAGCGCGGCGTTCTCCTCTGCCACCAGCTCGCGGAGCAGATCGAGGATCTGCGCCTGAATCGTCACGTCGAGCGCGGTCGTCGGCTCGTCGGCGATCAGCAGCTTCGGCCGGCACGCGAGCGCCATCGCGATCATCGCCCGCTGCCGCATGCCGCCGGAGAACTGGTGGGGGTAATCGCGGACGCGCTTGTTCGCCGCCGGGATGCCGACGCGGTCGAGGAGCTCGGAGGCGCGGTGCTCGGCGACCTTCCCCTTCATCCCGAAGTGCGTCTCGAGCGCCTCGGCGATCTGCCGCCCGATCGTCAGCACCGGGTTCAGACTCGTCATTGGATCCTGGAAGATCATCGCGATCTCCTTGCCCCGCACCTGCCGGAGCTGGCTGTCCGAGAGGTGGAGCAGGTCGCGGCCCTGGAACAGCGCTCGGCCGGTCGTTACGCGCCCCGCTCGCGGAAGGATCCCGAGGATCGCGAGCGAGGTGACGCTCTTCCCGCACCCCGACTCGCCGACGATCCCGAGCGTCTCCCCCGGCGCGATGTCGAACGAGATGCCGTTGACGGCGTGGATCGTCCCCCGGCGCGTCCAGAACTGGACGCGGAGGTCTTCGACCGAGAGGAGCGGCTCGCGCGCGCTCATCGACCCCGGAGCTTCGGATCGAGCGCCTCGCGGAGCCCGTCGCCGATCAGGTTGAACCCGAGCACTGAGACGACGATCGCAGTCCCGGGGATGAGCGCCAGGAAGGGCGCGGTCTGGAGGTACTCGTTGACCTCGGTGAGCATGCTCCCCCACTCCGGCGTCTCGTCCGGGTTCTGGAGACCGATGCCGAGGAACCCCAGCCCGGCGACATCGATGATCGCGGTCGCCATCGCCAATGTTCCCTGGACGATCACGGGCGAGATCGCGTTGGGGAGGATATGCGAGAAGAGGATCGTCGGGCGCCTGACGCCTACGGCGCGGGCGGCAACCACGAAGTCGGCTTCGCGCTGGGCCAAGACCGACCCCCGGAGCAGGCGGGCGAAGATTGGGACGTTGGCGAGGCCCACAGCGATCATCACCTCCTTCAGGCCCGGGCCCAGCGCCGCGACGATCCCGATCGCCAGCAGCAGCCCCGGGATCGCAAGCATCACGTCCATCAAGCGCATGATCGCCGAGTCGACGACGCCGCCGACGTAACCGGCAATCGCGCCGAGGACGAGCCCAACCGAAAAGCCGATCGAGACGGAGACCACGCCGATGAGCAGCGAGTAGCGGGCGCCGTAGACGATCCGTGAAAACAGATCGCGCCCGAGGAGATCGACACCGAACCAATGGTCACCGGACGGCCCGGGGCAGCAGCCGTTTGCGACCAGCAACAGGTTCTGCTCCACCGGATCATGCGTGGCGATCAGGGGCGCGAAGATCGCCGCGATCGCGAAGACGAGCACGAAGACGAAGCCGGCGATCGCGCCAGGGTTGCGGACAAGCCGGTGAAACGCGTCACGCCAGAGGCCGCTCGGCGCCTCTAGCTGGACTTCGGCCGCTTCGAGTTCCGCGACGCTCATTCGGGACGACGCCTCATGAGTACCGGATCCTCGGGTTGATGATCGCGTAGGAGATGTCCACGACCAGATTCACGAGGACGAAGATCAGCGCCAGGAAAAGGATCCCGCCCTGCAGCACGGGGTAGTCACGGTTGAAGATCGCTTCGCGAAGCCAGGACCCCATCCCGGGAAACGCGAAGACCGTCTCGGTGAGGATGGCGCCCGAGAGCAGCAATCCCGTCTGAAGACCGATGATCGTCGAGATTGGCAGCAACGCGTTCCGCAGCACGTGTCTGCGGTCAACCGTCAGTGGGGGCAGGCCTTTAGCCCTCGCGGTCCGGACGTAGTCCTCGTTCTGGACGTCGAGGACCGCCGCGCGGGTGATCCGGGTGATGATCGCGAGCGGGATCGACCCGAGCGCGATGCCGGGAAGGATCAGGTGCTTGAGGACGTCTTTCAGCGTCCCCAAGTCGTGCGTCACGATCGCGTCGAGTATGTAGAAATTCGTCGGGTGCTTCGCTTCACTCGTGACGTCGATCCGCCCCACAGTGGGTAACCAACCCAGCCGCACTGCGAAGAGGTACTTGAGCAGAATCGCAAGGAAGAAGACCGGGATCGAGACTCCGATCAGCGACACGAAGAGGCTTGCCTGGTCGAAGATCCCCCCGTGCCACTTCGCGGCGAGGAAGCCGAGCGGCACCCCGAGTAAGACCGAGAACAGCATCGCGGCGAGAGCCAACTCCACTGTCGCGGGAAACCGCTCCTTGATCTCGTCCGTGACGTAGCGATGGGTTGCCGAGCTCACGCCGAAGTCGAAGCTCGCCGTGGTCTTGACGTAGCGCCAGTACTGGACGTAGATCGGCTCGTCGAGGCCGAAGCGCTCCTCGTACTCCTTCACGAGAGCCGGCGTCGAGCGCTCACCGAGGAGCGAGTCGGCCGGGCTGCCCGGCAAGGCCCGGACCCAGACGAAGACGAGAATCGAGAGCCCGACCAGGATCGGGACAAGGAGCAGCAGCCGGCGAACGACGAACCGAAGCACTTAGTCCGCCGGCTGCTCGTCCTCTATGACCTACTGGCCCCCGATGCTGACGCCGTAGAACGACTCCGTTCCGACCGGGCTCGCCTTGTAGCCGCGGACGCGCCGCTGGACGCCCACGCCGGGCCTCGAGTGCGCATACGGAACCGCCGGAACGAACTCGGCAATCAGCAGGTTGATTCGCTTGTAGAGCGTGATCCGCTTCGCCGCGTTGACCGTCGCCTCGGCCTGGTTGAGGAGGCGCTTGATCGTGGCGTGCGCGCCCCTTCCGGTCAGGCCGAACTGCGGATTGTTGCTCTGGAAGAACGTGCCGACGAAGTTGTCTGCGTCGGCGTAGTCACCGGTCCACCCGATGATGTTCAGGTGGCCTCCGGCTCCTTCGTTCACGTGCTTGACGTAGTCGGGCCGCCACGGCTCGCTCACCAGGTTGACGTCGAACCCTGAGCGCTCGAGGCTCGCCTTGAACGCTGCGGCGTTCAGGTTCGGGCTCGGCATGTACGGCCGTGAGACGTTCGTCGGCCAGTAGAAGTCGATCTTCACCGGCAGGGACAGCCCGGCCTGGCGGAGAAGCTGCTTCGACCGCTCCGGATTGAACGCGTACTTCCTGACCTTGGTGTTGTAGCCCGGGATGGCCGGTGGCATGAACTGGTGCGCCACAACAGCCCGATTGGCGTAGAACGACCTCACGACGCCCGCACGGTCGAGACCGTGCGCGACCGCCCGCCGCACGAGGATGTTGTTCATCGGCGGCTTCGCCTGGTTGATCGTCACGTAGGCGACGTTGAACGGCGGCCGGTCGATCAAACGCAGCCGCGAGTTGCTCCTGATCGTGGGCATGTCCTGCGGGGCGACGAGGTCGTAGCCGTTGATCTCGCCGCTCTGCAGCGCCTGAAGCCTCGCGGTGTTGTTGCTGATCGGCCTGACGATGATCCGCGCGATCGACGACCGCTTGCCCCAGTAGGCGTTGTTACGGTCGAGGACGACGCGCTGCCCGACCGTCCACGAATTGAACTTGAATGGACCCGTGCCCGTCGGATGGCTGAACGCGTAGCTGCCCGTCGGCCGGAAGGTGCCCGACACGAGCTCGCCCTTGTTCGCCTCGTACCGCCTCATCGCCGTCGGGCTCTGCATCGCAAACGCAGGCAGCACGAGGGATGGAACGAACGGGCCCGAACGCCTATTCAGGCTGATCCGGACGGCGTACCGGCCAAGGCCGCGGCAGCTCCGGTAGAGCGGCGGACCGAGGCCTGTCGACTCGTTCTTCCGGAAGCCACCGAAGAGCTGCCGGTAGTAGTAGCTCGCGGACGCGTCCTGGAACGGGCCGGTCCAGTTGAACC
>DASZCE010000394.1:0-5004 GCA_035943455.1 Gaiellaceae bacterium
GCTCGACGCCGCGCGCCACACGCCGATCGGCCGGCCGGGGACGCCTGACGAGGTGGCCGGGCTGATCGCGTACCTCGCTTCCGAGTTAGCGAGCTACTTGACGGGACAGTCGATCGTGGTCGACGGTGGCAACGTCATCCAAGAGCCACACGGGATCGACGTCTACCGTGCAGATCGTGCGACATAGGATCGGGCCGTGTCCCGCTCCTTGACCGTCCTAGAGGCACAGCCACCGCGGTTCTCCGCTGACGAGGTGGCGGCGATCGCCGCCGATTGCTTCAACGTCGAGGGGACCGCGGTCGATCTCGGCAGCGAGCGCGACCAGACGTTCCTCATCGATGACGGCCGGAGGGGCGGCGGCGTGCTGAAGATCTCCAATCTGGGGGAGGACGCGGCCGTCCTCGACCTCGAGACGGAGGCGATTCTGCACGTCTCCCGCGTCGACTCGGAGTTGCCGATCGCTCGTCCGCTACCGGCCGCGGTCGAGGGAGACCACGATGGGCCGGCCGCGTACCGGCCGACAGTGGAGGGACCGGACGGTACGCACTTCGTCCGCCTGTTCGAGCGTCTGCACGGACGCGTCGGCGGTCCTGAGATCGACGTCCGCGCCGTCTACGACGTTGCGGCGACGCACGGGCGACTCAATCTCGCGCTGCGCGGGTTCTTCCATCCGGCCGCCGGCCGTGAGCTGCTCTGGGACCTCAGGCACGCGGCGAAGCTGCGTCCACTGTTGAGTTCGATTGCGGGCGCGCGGCAGCGCCGTCTCGTCGAGAACGTCCTCGACCGGTACGAGCAGCGGGTTCTCCCACGCTGGCCGCGGCTACGCGCACAGGTCGTGCACGGCGACGTGAACCTCGACAACCTGCTGCTCGACGAGCGCGATCGGATCGCGGGAATCGTCGACTTCGGCGACACCGCCTATACAGCGCAGGTCGGCGATTTCGCGGTAGCGCTCGCGTCGCTCCTGCGCGGCCGGCCAGAAGACGATGTCTTCCGCATTGCGCGGATCGCGATTGACGGCTACGCGTCGCGGATCCCGTTCGAGCGAGGGGAGCTCGACGTCCTCGCCGACCTAGTGGCCGCGCGGCTCGCCACCATCGTCACCATCAGCGCGTGGCGGGTCGAGCGCTATCCGGAGAACGCGGAGTACATCCAGGCGTGGGATGCGGACTCGTGGAAGCTGCTCGACTTCTTCCACGCGACGGGCGCAGACGAGGTCGCCTACCAGCTGGGCGCTGCCCGCCCCGCTACGCCGACGGGTGAGCTCGTGCGACGCCGTCAGAGGGTGCTCGGCTCCGCGCTGACGGACCTCACGTACCGGCAAGCAGTCCATGTCGTCCGTGCGGAAGGCGTCTGGCTGTTCGACGCTCAAGGGAGACGCTTGCTCGACGCGTACAACAACGTCCCCGTGGCCGGTCACTGTCATCCGCGCGTGACGGAGGCCGTTGTCCGTCAGACCCGGGCCGTGAACACGCACGCGCGTTACCTCTACGAGCCGCTGATCGAGCTCGCGGAGCGCCTCGTCGCCTCGATGCCGCCGGACTCGGGACTCGACACCGTCATGCTCGTCAACTCGGGCAGCGAGGCGAACGAGCTGGCGTGGCGATTCGCCACGGCCGCCAGCGGCCACCGCGGTGGAATCGTGACCGAGCACGCGTATCACGGGGTGACGACTGCGATTGCCGACCTGTCTCCCGAGGAGTGGGCGGCGGGCTTCCTCCCGGCGAACACGGAGCTGATCGCTCCGCCGGGGACAGGTGCGTCCATGGACGCCGAGATGACGCGTGCGATCGAGCGGCTCGACGAGCGCGGCGTCGGCCTAGCGGCCGCGTACGTCGACGCTGCCTTCACGAGCGACGGGATTCGCACGCCGGCGCCCGACGAGCTCGAGACAATCGTCCGACGCACCCACGCCGGCGGCGGGTTGCTCGTCGCGGACGAGGTGCAGGCGGGCCACGGTCGGACCGGCGAGCACCTCTGGGCGTTCATGCAATACGGCATCACGCCCGACGTGGTGACGCTCGGCAAGCCGATGGGGAACGGGTATCCCGTTGCGGCGGTGATCACCCGCAAGGAGATCGTCGATCGCTTCGCCACGGACTCGCACGTCTTCAGCACTTTCGGCGGCAACCCTGTCGCGGCGCAGGCCGCTCTCGCGGTGCTCGACGTCATCGAGGACGAGCTGCTGGTCGAGAACGCTGCGCGCGTCGGATCGAGGCTGCTTCGATCGCTCGACGCACTCCAAGCGGACTTTCCTTCGATCGCCGCAGTGCGCGGCCGAGGCCTGCTCGTCGGCGTCGAGCTCGTGAGTGATCCGTCGGAGCGCGCCGCCGCTGCCGCGCTCGCAGAGCGCGTCGTCAACCGGCTCCGGGACGACGGGCTCCTCATCGGCCGCACTGGGCGCGCCGGCAACGTTCTCAAGATTCGTCCGCCGCTCGTATTCGGGGACGAGCACGCCGACGCACTCGTCGAGGGGCTCGCCGGCGCGCTCGGCGCCTCAGGTGCGAGGGCGTGAGCGCTCCGGCGGTAGACCACCGGCTGACGCGAAGCGAGCGGGTAATCGAGTGGCTGTCAACGCCCGAGTCTTCACCCGGCAAGACTGCCGTCGCGGCGCGTCCGCCGAGCCGCGGTCGGCAGTCCAAACACAGCACGGCTTCAGCGACGGCGTGCTTCAGCGCCCCGGAACGCTGGCTGCCAGCCCGGCGCCGCGATCAACTCGTCGCTCAGGTGGCCGCCCCGGAGTCGATCCCCGCCGTCCGCAGGCCGCCATTCCAGGACCCGAAGCACCGCGCGGCCACCTACTGGGTCCTCCAGGGGTCGACCGCGGAGCCGTAGGGGAGGCGTGATCCCCGGATGGTTGACGGGGACCGTCGCCGGCAGCCCCCGGCTCCCAGCGGCAGAGCGGATTCCTCCAGGCCGACGCCCACAGTCAGCCGCCTTACCTACCCTCGCCGCGCTGAGCTCGCCGGCAGCCTCTGCGCGCGGTCGCTGCAGGCAATGGCTGCCCTCCGTGGCAGCGGCCCGTTCGCCGCCGCCCTCCTCGACCCGGCGGGCCTGGCCGTCATCGCCCTCGCGGCCGGGCTGTTCGCCGCCGGCGCCGCGTGCGCGCGACGCGCCGCCAGCTACACGTTGGCAGCCGAGTCCGAACGGCTCGTGGCGGAGCGCCTGCGGCCGCCGGAGGCACGCGGCTGGGCGGTGCTCCACTCGATCCCCTCGCGAGGCCATGGCGACAAACGGACCGCTGCTGGTCGTCCGTTGCGAGCACGTGATCGAGCGTCGGCTTGGCTCCCGCTCGCGCACGCGAAGCGGGTGCGGCGGCAGCGGCGCGGTCTGGTCGGCGGCGGGACAGCAGATAGGGCAGCCGCGCACGCTGATGCCGATCTCGAGGTGTCGTCCGCTTGACCGCCCCGACGCGCACGGATCCCGCTTGCGCGATCGGCTGACCCGCCCGCACGTGCGCGCCGATCGAGACGAGCGGGGCGCCGCACGCCGTAATTACTGCGATCGGAGTAGTCACGAGCCTGCGGCGGGACGATGCGCTCGGCGGCTGGGTCGCTCATCGTGGAGCCATGATCGAAGTCACCTCGCTCACCAAGCGCTATGGCGAGACGGTCGCGGTCGACGACCTGAGCTTCACCGTCCGTCCGGGGATCGTCACAGGCTTCCTCGGGCCGAACGGCGCCGGGAAGTCGACCACGATGCGCATGATCCTCGGACTCGACAATCCGAGCCAGGGTCGTGCAACCGTCAACGGCCGTCAGCTGGCGGAACATGCCGCCCCGCTCACGGAGCTCGGCGCCCTCCTCGAGGCCCGAGCCATTCACCCGCAGCGCTCCGCCCGCAACCATCTCCGGGCGCTCGCCGCCACCACCGGAATCCCGGACCGACGGGTCGACGAGGTGTTGGGCATTGTCGGCCTCGACGAGGTCGCTGACCGGGCCGCAGGCGCCTTCTCGCTGGGCATGGGTCAGCGGCTCGGGATTGCCTCCGCACTGCTCGGCGATCCCGAGACGGTCATGCTCGACGAGCCCGTCAACGGACTCGATCCCGAAGGCATCCTCTGGATCCGCAACCTGCTGAAGGAGCTGGCCGCCGAAGGTCGCACGGTGTTCGTCTCATCTCACCTCATGAGCGAGATGGCGCTCGCAGCCGAGCACTTCATCATCATCGGGCGCGGCCGGCTGATCGCCGACGTCTCCGCCGCCGAGCTCGCCGCCATGGGCCCGCCGCGGCAGGTGCTCGTTCGCACTCCACACGGCGATCGGCTTCGGCACCTGCTCGCAGCCGATGGCGTGCAGGTGACGGGCGACAGCGACCGCCCCGACGCCTTCTACGTCACGGGGATGGAGACCGACGTCATCGGCCGGCGCTTGATGGAGGGCCGCGTCGAGCTCCACGAACTCACGCCGCAACAGGAATCGCTCGAAGGGATCTTCATGGGACTCACCCAGGAAGCCGTGCAGTACCACGCGCACGCCGCGCCCCCGTCCACCACTACGAGACAGGCTGCCTGACATGAACACCATCACTGCTTCGCAGATCAGCGACACCGCCGACGCCGGCCCGCCCGTCCTGCGCCAGCGTCTCGGTCGCGCCGTCACCGAGTGGTCGGTCACCAAGGCCGAATGGATCAAGCTGCGGTCGGTCCGCGTCAACGTCGTCGGCATCCTCGCGGCCGCCGTCGCGTTGGTGCTGCTCGGCGTGCTCTTCTCCGCCCTGGCTCCAAAGGACATGGGACCAGGCGGCACCGCCACCGACTCGGTGTCGTTCGCCTTCGGGGGCATCAGCCTCAGCCAGCTGATCATCGGCGTGCTTGCCGCTGTGTTCGTCGGCAGCGAGTACGCAAGCGGGCTCATCCGCACCACGTTCGGAGCCGTCCCGCGCCGGACTCGCGTGCTGCGAGCCAAAGCGATCGTGTTGGGCTGCGCGACGTGGCTCGCCATGACGACCGGCGCATTCGGAGCCTTCTTCGCCGGGAGCGCGGTGTACAGCGGAAACCTCCCC
>DASZCE010000395.1:0-10023 GCA_035943455.1 Gaiellaceae bacterium
AAGGCGGTCGCGAACGAGTCCGGCGCGGCCTTCTACTCCCAGAGCGCGTCCGCATTCGTGGAGATGTTCGCGGGCCTCGGCGCGGCCCGCATCCGCAAGCTCTTCAAGGAGGCGCGCAAGCACGCCCCCTCGATCGTCTTCATCGACGAGCTCGATGCCGTCGGGATGAAGCGGACCGGTGGCAGTGGCGGTGACCGTGAGCACGATCAGACGCTGAACCAGCTGCTCGTCGAGCTCGACGGCTTCAACCGCACCGAGGGCCAGGTGATCGTCATGGGCGCCTCCAACCGCCTCGACAATCTCGACCCCGCGCTGCTCAGACCCGGCCGCTTCGATCGCCAGATCCTCGTCTCGCCTCCGGACCTCGCGGGCCGTGAGGAGATCCTCCGTGTCCACACGCGCGGGAAGCCGCTGTCCTCCGAGGTCGAGCTCCATGTCGTCGCACGCCAAACGGCCGGCCTGACCGGCGCCGACCTGGCGAACATCGCCAACGAGGCTGCCATCTTCGCGGGACGGGAGGGGCGCGACGAGATCGTCCACGCCAACTTCGAGGCGGCGATGGAGCGCGTCGTCGCCGGCCTGCAGCAGAAGCGCGTCGTCACCGAGAAGGAGAAGCGGATCCTCGCCTACCACGAGGCCGGACATGCGGTCATGGCCTACCTGATGGGCGACCCCGTGCAGAAGGCGACGATCGTCGCCCGCGGCGAGGCGCTCGGCTACACGTTCCACCTCCCCGACGAGGAGCGGTACCTCCATACGCGTGAGGAGCTGATCGACTGGATGAAGGTCGGGCTCGCCGGCCGCGCCGCCGAGCAGGTCGTCTTCGGACGCGTGACGAACGGCGCCGCCAACGACCTCGAGAAGGTGACGGCGCTCGCCCGTGCGATGGTGTTCGAGTTCGGGATGTCGGAAGGTGTCGTCTCCCGGACGATGCGCGCCGACAACTATGCGCTCTCGGAGGAGACCAAGCGGCTGCGCGATCAGGAGCAGGGGCGGCTGACCGACGGTGCCTACGTCGAGGCGATCCGTTTGCTCGAGAAGCACCGCGCGGCGCTCGACCGCGTCGCCGGCGCGCTCCTCGACCGGGAGACGCTGAACCGCGAGGATCTCAATCAGCTCCTCGCGGACGTCGAGCCCGAGTCCCGGTCGAGCGAGACTGTCGGGACCGTGCGCGTCCTCCCGCAGCGCGACAACGCGTAGCGCCGAGCTCGCTCAGTAGCATCGGGGCGGTGGAGCCGCTCCGCATTCACCACGTCGGGATGGCGGTCGAGGACCTCGACGAGGCCGTCGCGACGTACGAGCGGCTCTTCGGCGGCGGCGTCGAGCACCGCGGCACGCTCGAGGACCAGGGCGTCGAGGCGGTGTCGTTACGCCTTGGCGAAGGCCGCGTCGAGCTGATGGCGTCGCTCGCGGACGACTCCCCGGTCGGCAAGTTTCTCGCCAAACGCGGCCCCGGTATGCACCACGTGGCCTACGAGGTCGCGGACCTGCCGGAGGCGCTGCGTCAGCTCGCCGGCGACGGCGCCGAGCTGATCGACGAGTCGCCTCGTCGGGGACTGTTCGGCCTCCAAGTCGCCTTCGTCCATCCCGACTCGGCCCACGGCGTACTCTCGGAGCTCGTGAGCCATGTCCAGTAACGAGCACGACACCAGGATCGAGCTGGGCTTCGAGGGAAGCCAGATCATGAGCGCGCTCGTGACCGCCGCTGCGGCGGACGAGCTCGAGGCGGCGCTGGAGGCCGGGAAGGGCGGAACGCTCGTCCTCGATGCCGAGGATGGCCGCTACACCGTGGCGCTCGGCCGCGTCGTCTACCTCAAGCGGTTTGCGCGCGAAGGACGACTCGGGTTCGTGAGCTAGCGAGTTAGGTCCGACGCGCTGCGGGGCATCTCCCTGACGTGCGCGAGAACCGGGTTGCGGAAGCGCCGGCGCTGAAGCGGCGAGACGAAAACGGGTGGGTGCGTGAACTCGTCGAGCGTGCGCAGCGCGGCGACCGTTCGGCACTCGAGGAGCTCTACCTCCTTCATTTCGACCGCATCTACGGCTACCTGCACATGAGCGTGGGAACCCGTCACGACGCAGAGGACCTGACCACGCAGACGTTCGTGAAAATGCTCGAGGCGATCGGGCGCTTCCAGTGGCGCTCGGTTCCGTTCTCCGCCTGGCTGTTCCGTATCGCACACAACCTCGCGATGGACCACTTTCGCGCCAACCGGCGGTGGCAGCCCGAAGAGGAGATTCCCGAGTCGGCGCACGGTGAGGAGAACTCGGCCGAGGAGGAGGCGCTCGCCTCGCTCGGTCAGACCAGCATGCTCGCGCTGATCGACCGGCTGTCACCGGAGCAGCGCCAGGTGCTGACCCTCAAGTTCGTCTTCCGCTTCTCGAATGCGGAGGCGGCCTCGATCCTCGACAAGACCGAAGGGGCTGTGAAGTCGCTACAGCACCGCGCGCTGGCCTCGCTGCAGAAGCACGTCACCCGCTAGAACAACCTTGTGGCACTGGACGTCGGAATCGTCGGACCCGCGGGGTCCGGGAAGACGACGCTGTTCACGGCGCTGACGGGCGTTCGGCCGGAGGGCTACGGGACGCCGCATGTGGGGATCGCAGCGATTGCCGACGAGCGGCTCGATGCAGTCGCGTCGGTCGTCGGCTCGCCGAAGCAGACGCCGGCGACGATCCAGCTGATCGACGTTCCGGGAACGACCGAGGCTCAGCTCGGTGGCCTCCGCCGGGCGGACGCCCTGCTCGCAGTCGTCCGTGACGCAGCCGACCTGCCCGCGCTCGAGCTCGAGTTACTCGTCGCCGACCGTGACCATGTCGCGCGGCGGCTCCAACGGGTGCAGAAGGAGGCGAAGTCGGGGAGTGCCGAGCTCCGGGCCGAGGCCGAGCTTCTGGAAGCGCTCCTGGCGCACGTCGACGAGGAACGCCCGCTCCGCGACTGGCCCGGCGAGCTTCCGCCCGAGCTCGAGCCGCTGACGTCGAAGCCGCTCATCCCGATCGTGAACGGTCCCGGCGGAGCGGATCTGGCGCTGGAAGCGGAGCTGCAGGAGCTCCCTCCGGAGGAGGCGGCAGCGTTTCGCGACGGCTCGGAATCGGCGCTGGACGGGGTCGTCCGCCGGCTCGCCGAGACCCTCGATCTGGTCGTCTTCTTCACGGCGAACGACAGGGAGGCACGCGCGTGGACGCTTCGGCGCGGGCAGACGGCGCTCGATGCCGCCGCCGCGATTCACACGGACATCGCGCGGGGCTTCATCCGCTGCGAGGTGATCAGCTGGGACGCCCTCGTTGAGGCGGGCTCACGGGCAGAGGCGGCGCGCAGAGGCCTCCAGCGCCTTGAAGGTAAGTCGTATGAGGTACAAGATGGCGACGTCCTGAACGTGAGATTTAACGTCTAAGACCATCGGAGCCCATCCACCCCCCAAGATTTAGGCCTCTTAATCAAACCGCAATGAAGGCTGAACGAGTATTGGAGCGTCGATGAGCAGCGTCGGGCCGACCGCCGAGCGCACAGACGAGCAGCTCGAACACGCCGTCGAGGTTGCCGGGCGCCTGCTCGACAACATCGAGCTCGCGATTCGAGGCAAGCGCGACGAGGTCAAGCTCGTGCTCGCCGCCATCGCCTGCAAGGGCCACGTCCTGTTCGAGGATGTGCCTGGAACCGCGAAGACCGTCCTCGCGCGCGCGATCGCACAGTCGATCGCCGGCGCCGAGCCGTCGCGAATCCAGTGCACGCCGGACCTCCAGCCGACTGACGTCACGGGGCTCTCGATCTGGAACCAGCAGAATCGCGACTTCGAGTTCCGGGCGGGACCGATCTTCGCGAACGTGGTTCTCGTCGACGAGATCAACCGCGCGATGCCGAAGACCCAGTCGGCCCTGCTCGAGGCGATGGCCGAGCGCCAGGTGACGATCGACGGCGTCACCCGCGAGTTGACGGAGCCGTTCGTCGTGTTGGCGACGCAGAACCCGATCGAGCTCGAAGGCACGTTCCCGCTGCCCGAAGCGCAGCTCGACCGCTTCTTCATCAGGACGGCGCTCGGCTATCCCGGGGGCGACGACGAGCTGCACATCGTGCGGGACCAGCTCCACGGTCATCCTCTCGGCGACCTCGAGACCGTCGTGCAGGTCGAGGACGTCACCGCCCTGCAGGACGCGACGACGGCGGTGTACGTGGACGAGCTCCTGCAACGGTGGATCATCGACCTCGTCCGGGTGACCCGCGAGCTCGACATCGTCGCGATCGGGGCGTCCGTTCGCGGCAGCCTCGCATTGGAGCGCGCTGCCCGCGGCTGGGCGCTGCTTTCCGGACGCGACTACGTGCTTCCCGAGGACATCGAGCTCCTTTTCCTTCCGGTGGTCGGCCACCGGATCCTGTTCACGCCGTCGTTCCTCGTCGAGGTCCGAAAGATCGGTCGAGTTGCGGCGCTGGAGGACTTCCGGGCGCGCTGTCTCGCGGCGGCACCGCGGCCGCAAGGTTCGCTCGGCGGCGACGGCGAGGTCGTACCACTGTCTCACGGTGAGCGCCATGAGCGCGCCGACTGAGCTCAGCTTTCCGCTCGTTCCCCGCCGCCGTCTGATCGGACTCGCTTTCGGAAGCGCCCACAGCGCGAAGCGCGGCAAGGGATCCGACGTGGCGAGCTCGCGGCAGTACCAGCCGGGAGACGACGTCGACGCGATCGACTGGGCCGCGTCCGCGAAGCTCTCCGCCGCCCACGGGACGGACGAGTTCATCGTCCGCGAGCGCTATGCCGAGGAGGCTCCGAGAGTCGTCCTCGTCTGCGACCGGCGGCCGGCGATGGCGCTGTACCCGGACGGGTATCCGTGGCTCTCGAAACCGACGGTCATGCTCGAGGCGGGCTCCATGATCGCCGACAGCACCGCCAAGGCCCGCGGCCTGATCGGCTACCTCGACTTCGCGAACGGCGTTGCAAACGGACACGCCGGCGAAGCCGGCATGTCCTCTGATCGGCATCGCAACCGACGCCTCAGCGGAAACGGCGCCGGACCACCGTTCTGGCGGCCGCCGCACGGGCAGACCGACTTCTGGCGCGTGAAGGAGTCGCATCTTCTCTGGCCCCAGTACCTCGCCCCCGACGACAACCTCCGGCGGGCGTTCGAGTTTCTTGCGCCCATGCGTCGTGCGCTCCCGGCAGGAACCTTCGTGTTCATCCTCTCCGACTTCCTCAACATGCCGTCCCCGGACACGTGGTCGCTGATCGTGGAGCTGCCGTGGGAGCTCGTGCCGATCGTGATCCAGGACCCGGTGTGGGAGCAGAGCTTCCCCGACGTCTCCTCCGTCGTCGTCCCGCTGGCCGAGCCCGGCACCGGCAAGGTGCGGCTGGTGCGGCTCACGCGCCGGGAGGCGCGTGAACGACGCGCGGAGAACGAGGAGCGCGCGCGAGCGACGGTCGCAACGCTGAACGGCCTCGGCCTCGAGCCGATCGTGCTGACGACTGCCGACCGGAACCAGATCTACAGCGCGTTTCTGGAGTGGCACGAGCTGCGACGGCTGGCGACGAGGGCGTGGTCGTGATCGACCGCCGCCACTTCGCGGTGCTCGTCGCTCTCGTGGTGGTGATCGTGGCAGCTGCCGGGTTGCTCGCGTGGCGGGTCTGGAGCGCCCCGGAACCTGCGTCGCCCGCCGAGCCCGTTGCCGTCAACGCGACGATCGCGCCGCAGCAGCACCTCTTCGGAGATCCCGTCCGTGCGCAGGTCGAGCTGGTCGTCGACGCGAAGCGCGTCGACCCGAAGGCGGTCGACGTGCGCGTGAACTTCGCGCCCTACCGGCCGTTGCAGCCGGTTGTGCGACGGGAGGATTCGGCCGGAAGGATCACGCGTGTCCGCTTCGAGTACACGCTCGCGTGCCTGGCCTATCGCTGCCTTCCCGTGCAGCGGCCGCAACGGAGGTTCGATCTGCACGACGCCACCGTTGCGTACCGCATCCGCGGCACGCGCGAGGTGCAGACGGAGGAGATCGACTGGCCGCCGCTTCAGGCGGCGGGACGGATCTTGCCATCGCGGCTCTGGGAAGCAGAGCTGCGCGGCGAATACCGCGAGCTTGGCCCGGTCGCCTACAGGGCCTCGCCGACGTTGGTCGCGCTCGTGGCGCTGGCTCTGGCCGTCGTCGCGGGCGCCGCTGCGCTGATTCTGATCCTGCGCCAGCTGCCGCTGGCCCGGTTTGCCGAACGCCTCGGGCTGAAGCCAGTCGACCGGCGGACGGCGCTCGAGCGTGCGCTCCAGCGGGTGCAGGAGACGGCGACCGCGGAGCGCTCGGAGGAGGGAAGGCGCGCGCTCGAGCGCCTCGCGCACGAGTTGCGGCTGATCCAGGACCCCGAGCTCGCGCGCGCGGCGAGCCGCCTGGCCTGGTCGCGTGACTTTCCTGCGGACGGGCGGCTTACACGACTTTCCGCCGACGTCGAGCGGCTGATCTCGGAGCGAGTATGAGGCTTCCCGACCGACAGGCGATTCCGCTCTCCGATGCCAGGGCACTCGGCGGACCTGCCCGGCGCCTGACCGTCGTTCGCTTCGCCCTCGCCGTGGCGCTCGTGGCGGCGCTCGCGGGTGCGGTCGCCTTCGCGCAGCGGCCGGGCGAGGGTGACCGGGCGCTCGTGAAGGGCGCGGACAGCGGCGTGGTGGTCCTCGATCTCTCCGCGAGCATCGGCCGACCGGGGCGATCGGTGGTCGACCCGTTCGAGTATCTCGCCGACACCGGCCAGGAGTTCGGTCTCGTGATCTTCTCGGGCCGGGCCTACGAGGTGCTGCCGCCCGGCACGAGCTCCGCCGAGCTCCGTCCGATCATTCGGGCGCTGCTGCCGTTTCCCGACGTGTGTCTCGCCCGCGCCGACATCCAGTGCCCGCCCGACACGAAGCGCGTCGAGCCGGACAGCGAGGAGGGCGAGCGCGTCCGGCGGCTCTCTGTCACTCCGTGGGACAGCAACTTCCGGGGCGGGACCGAGATCTCGTGGGGGCTCACCCTCGCCCGCAACATGCTCGAGCGCCACAACATGACGCAACACGGCGTTCTCCTGATCAGCGATCTCGACGACGCTCTCCTCGACATCCCGCGGCTGACGCGTGAGCTGATCACGTTCCGCCAGGACGACATTCCGATCCACGTCGTGGCCCTGGAGCCGTTCGACGACGACCGCTTCTTCTTCGAGCGCATCCTCGGCAAGGAGGCGTTCGTCGACCACGCCGACATGACGCCGGGACTGGACGCACGCCGCCGTGCCCAGCGGGCGGGCGTGCCCGAGGGCCTCGCCGGGCTCGCGCTGATCCTTCTCACCCTGCTTGCGGTGAACGAGCACTTCTGCGGCCGGCTCTCGTGGAGGATGGAGCGATGAAGAGCCCGCGCGACCTCATCCGGACCTGGGCGCCGATCGTCGTGCTCGTCGCCTTCGCGCTGATGGCCGCGCTGATCGCTCGTGACGCCGCTGCGGTTCAGCGCACCGTCGAGCACGGTGACCTGACGTTCCTCGAAGGGCAGCCGGTGTACGAGCGGCTCTGGCGGCTCGACACGACGCTTCCGTACGCGGCAGAGCTCTTCGGGATCGAGGACGACCTGCTCTACCGCCACGCGCTCAGGAAGTACGCCGCCGAGCTTCGCCGCCAGGAGGGACGCTTCAACTTCTCCAGCCCGGGACTGCGCGCCGAGGCTCAAGCGGCGCTGAGCATTGCCGAGAACTCGAGCCTCTCGGCTGCGCGGAGGTCGAGACTGGCGAACCTCTCCGGTCGCCTCAGCTACGACGAGACACTGAGCAACCCGCTCGACGCGTCAGGGCTCGCACAGCAAGCGCTCGAGCACTTCCACCGGGCGGTGAAGCTCGATCCGTCCAACGCGGATGCCAAGTACAACCTGGAATACCTGCTCCGGCTGGTCGATCCGAATACGAATCGTCCCTACCAGCGCCAGTTCGTCCCGGCCGACGAGGAGGCGCGGAGCACGCCCGGCGGTGGGGGGAGCCGCCGGGGCCAGGGCTACTGATCGGGACGGGATTGCGCGTCACCTTCCTCACCCCGGCCGCCGGACTCGTCGCGCTCGCCGCGATCCTGCCGCTGGTCGCGTTCGTCCGAACGACGCGGCGAACCGAACAGGTCCGCTCTCGTCTGCGGCTGGCCGCGCCGCAAGGCTCTCCATGGCTCACAGTCGCCGCGCTGGTCGCTGTCGCGGTCTTGGTTGGGATCGCGGCCGCACAGCCGGTCGTCGAGGACTGGGACGACACTCCCGAGCGCGTCGATGCGCAGGCGTTCTTCGTGTTCGACACGTCGCGTTCGATGATGGCGTCATCCGGTCCGGGTCGACCGACGCGCTTCGACCGGGCGGCGGCCGCAGCGCGGCAGATGCGGAAAGCGCTCGGCGACCTCCCCGTCGGAATCGCGTCGATGACCGACCGCGTCCTGCCTCACCTGTTTCCGAGCTCGAATCACTCCTCGTTCGAATCGGTCCTGCGCTACTCGATCGGCGTCGACAGGCCGGAGTCGGACCTCGCCGACGACAAGCGCGCGACCGACCTAGGCGTGACGAGATTCGTTGCGGCCGGGAACTATTTCCGGGGTACGGAGCGCCGGCTGCTCGTCGTCTTGACCGATGCCGAGACGAAGCAGTTCAACGTCGAACGGCTGACCGGCACGTTCGTCGACAGCGGGGTGCAGACGATCGTCATCCGGTTCTGGCGTGCTGGGGAGCGCGTGTACGGCCCCAGCGGCGTGGAGGAGGCCTACGTCCCCGATCCCGGGAGCGCGCTAGCCGCAGAGACCTACGCGCGCGCCGTCAACGGCGACGTTTTCCAGGAGAGCCAGATCGGGGACGCGATCACCGCCGCGCGCTCGAAGCTGGGCTCCGGGACGTCGGTAACGCGGGTCAAGACCGTCGACATCCAGCCGCTCGGCCCGTTCGTGCTGCTCATTGCGCTGGTGCCGCTGGCCTTCCTTCTCGTGCGAAGGAATCTCGGCTAAGAGCTACGCCGAGTCGGCCGGCTTGGTCGCGGCGACTGCGTCGAGCTGGTTCGCGTGGTACAGCACGGCCGCCTCCGCCGTGCGGGCTGCGCGGCCGTCGTGGTGCACAGCGACCGCGTGGACGAGCTCGGCGAGGACGTCCCGGTCGAGCTCCGCCGCCCGCGACTCGATCAGCCGAATGCCGAGCTGAACGTGCCCTAGCAGGCGCCCCTCGTTGGTCGGGCGAAACGTCGGCGCGCGGCCGAGCTCGAGCGTTCGGCCGACGTCGTGGAGGAGCGCCGCCGACACGAGCAGGTCGGAGCGCAGCCGTGGGTGCACCTGAGCGGCATCCCGGCAGATGGTCGTCACGGCGACGGTGTGTTCCAGGAGGCCGCCGGCGTAGTCGTGGTGGACATCTGGGCTCGCGGGCAGCTCGCGGAGACGTGCTCGGAACCGCTCGTCGGCGAGGAAGCGGTGGACGAGCGTCCTCAGGCCTTCGTGGCTCAGCTCGCTTCCGAGAAACTCGAGGAAGCCGTCGAGCTCGTCGCGGTCGCGCCTGAGACCGGGGGTCAGAGCGGCCGCGTCTTCGTCCGCCGGCTCCAGCGAGCGGATCTCCAGCTGGAGGCGGTCCCGGTACCGGTCGACGCGTGCCAGCACCCGCACTGCGTCACCCTCGGTGAAGCGGCCGTCGAGAAGCTCGACGTCGCTCCACACCCGTGCCTCGATCCTCCCGCTCGGGTCGACGAGCTCGAGCGCGAGAAAGTCGGAGCCGGTGCGCGTGCGCCGCCGCTGCTTCCTCGCGACCGCGTACACCCCCTCGACGACGCGGTCTTCCTGGAGCTCGGCGATCGCGCTCACGGACCGAGTCTAGGGAGGAAAACGGATGGTACGCTCGCCCGCGATGGCCGTCGTGAAGCCGTTTCGGGCGCTGCGGTACGACGAGGACGTCGCAGGTCCGCTCGAGCGTCTCGTCGCGCCTCCGTACGACGTCATCGACGACGTCCAGCGCGACGAGCTGATGGCCCGAAGTCCCTTCAACGTCGTTCATTTGACGCTCCCGGACGACGAGTCCGCCGCCGCACGCCTGTGGAG
>DASZCE010000396.1:0-2694 GCA_035943455.1 Gaiellaceae bacterium
GTGTGCGCCTCTCCCGTGGCAACGACGTAGTCGTCCGGGGTCTCGGCCTGCAGCATGAGCCACATCGCCCGGACGTAGTCGCCCGCGTAGCCCCAGTCCCGCCGCGCCGAAAGGTCGCCGAGCCGGAGCTCGCGCTCGAGCCCGAGGCTGATCGCCGCCGCGCCGCGACTGACCTTCCGTGTCAGGAAGTGCTCCGGGCGCCGTTCCGACTCGTGGTTGAACAGGATCGCCGACGATGCGTGCAGTCCGTACTGCCGCCGGAAGGCGCCTGTCAGGAAGTGCGCGAACGCCTTCCCGGCTCCATAAGGCGTGATCGGTGCGATCGGTGTCTCCTCGTTCTGCGGGGTCTCGCGCGGGATGCCGAACATCTCCGCCGACGCGGCGTTCAGGAATCGTCCCTCCGGATGCTCACGTCGCAGAGCGTTGAGCAGCTCTGCGGCTGAGCTCGCGGCGAAGCCGGCGGTGCCGACCGGGTCTTCCCAGGAGGCCGGAACAAACGACTCCGAGGCGAGGTGGTACGTCTCGTCGGGTCGTAGCTCCCGGAGCGCTTCGCCGAGGTCGAGCTCGACCAGCTCGACGCGGCCGTCAAGGCTCTCAGGAGAACGGAGGGTGGTGCCGAAGACCTCGTAGCCACGCCCGAGCAGCAGCTCAGCGAGGTAGGACCCGTCCTGCCCGCCGATCCCGGTGACGAGGGCAGTGCGCGCCATCGTGCCGGACCTTACTTGCGCCCCACGTACGTGAACTCGCTGAAGAGCACCCCGTTCAGCCAGGCCATCGGAGGCCGGAGGAGCGCTCGTGCCTTCAGCGAGCGGAAGCCGCCGGACGCCGGGAACTTGCTCGCATCGAAGCCTGCGTGCCGCAGGAAGTCGACGTACCGGTCCGGCCGGTATTCGCGCTCGAACGCACCGTGCTCATCCTCGACGCCGTGGTCGCGCCGGCGGCGCAGCGGCGTGATGGTTGGCTCCCGGAACAGCACGACGTGCCCGCCCGGCCGCAGCAGGTCGTACGCCACCCGGGCGAGCCGGACCGGGTCCGCGGCGTGATGGAAGGCCGCGTCGGTGAAGACCCAGTCGGCGATCCCCATACGGAGGCCGTGGTTGTAGAAGTCAGCGACAACCCGCTCGATCTTTTCTGCCGGAGCACCGAGATACGCGATCGCGATCGGCGCGAGGTCCTCGAGCCGGCGGCGGGAGAACTCGATCGCGATCGCACGGTCGACCTCCGGTCGGCGAACGAGCGCGGCGGAGAGCCAACACGTTCCGGCGCCGAGATCGACGATGGTGCCGGCCGGGGCGAGCCCGGCGCGATGGAGCGACCACTCGAGCTTGCGCACGAGCTCCTTCCGCTCGATGAATCGCGGCACGTCGACGATCGGGTCGGGGTAACTCTCGATCTCGTCGCGGTAGCGAAGCTCGTCGGGGTCGGCGAGCTCCGACATCGACGGTCCGACGCGGAGCGGACTTCCGGACGCGGCCCGAGCAATGTCCGCGCCCTGCGGGCGATTGATCGCGGTGATGGCCGCAGCCGTTTCCGGCCCTGACACGGGCCTAGCCGGGCTCCGCCCTCGCTGCGTCGTCGACGCCGGCTGCCTCATCGGGTTCCCGCGACTCGACATACGCATCCAAGAGGTCGTCGATCGGGGCGATCATCCGAACTCGGCCTCGATCGATCCACATCCCCCGCGTGCAGATGGAGCGGACCAAGGGGAGCTCGTGACTGATGAAGATCACGGTGCGCCCACGGTCGGCCAATGCCTTGATCTCGGCCACGCATGCTGCCTTGAACGCGGTGTCCGCGACGACGAGCACCTCGTCGAAGATGTAGACCTCGGCGGGGAGCCGGAGGGCGATCGCGAACGCGAGCCGCGCTTGCATCCCTTCGGAGAACTGCTTCGTCGGCGTCGCCAGGTGATCGCGATCAATCCCGGAGAACGCGGCGATCTCCGGCGTCACGGCCGCTATCTCGTCGGGGTCGAGGCCGAGAATCGTCCCGAAGAGCTCGACGTTCTCGCGGCCGTTGAGCTCGGGATGGAACGCGGCTGCGACGTTGAGCAGCGGCAGCACGCGACCCCGGATGTGGACGACTCCCGCTGTCGGAAGCGTTATCCCGGCGATGATCCGCGACAGGGTCGTTTTCCCGGAGCCGTTCGCGCCAATCAGGGCGAAGCACTCGCCCGGTTCGATCGTAAACGTCACATCGTTGACAGCCGCGTACCCGCGCGGCGGATCCCCCCGATTGAGAACGCGGTTCGCGACCGTGGAGATCGTCCGGTGGAGGCTTGCAAGCTCCCCGAGCTCGTACGACTTCGTCAGATGCTCCGCCGAGACGGCGTAGTAGCCGATCTGGCCACCAACCGTCGCGAACGCCTGCTCAGACGAGGTCCGCAAAGCGCACCTCCATCCGCGTGAACAATCGCCAGCCCGCAACAGTCAGCAGCGCGGTCACAGCGAGCCCGATGGCGACGGCTGTGAGGTCGACGGTGGCGCCGAGTAGGCTCCAGCGCCACACCTCCATCAGACCGGTAAACGGGTTGAAGGAGAGCGCCAGCGCCAGCCGCTCGGGAACCTCGGTCAACGGATAGGCGAGGGGGGTGAGAAAGAGACCGCCCTGAAGGAAGAACGGCACAATCGAGTTCACGTCCCTATAGCGGACGTTCGCGGCCGAGAGGCCGAGCATAATTCCCCAGATCAGTAC
>DASZCE010000397.1:0-2780 GCA_035943455.1 Gaiellaceae bacterium
CTCCGAGACGCTCAAGGTCGGCGTCGGCGTGGACTGGTACGCGCGGGCAACCGAGGCCGGGCTGAAGGAGTACGTGGTCCCCGAAGTCGTACTCGAGCGCCGTCTCCACGCCGCCAACAACGGGATCCTGCAGCTGGAGTCTCGACCGCAGTACCTGCGGATCTTGAAGGCGCATCTCGACCGCCGCCGTCTCGCCGAATCGTCCTCCGGCGAGAGCGGCGCGGAGAGGTGAGAAAGCCGGGGTACACAGGCAGCTTCTGGCCCTCGGAACACCAAGAGCTTCTGCTCAAGGCCGCCCTCCTCGAGCCGGAGGATGCGATCCCGGCCTGGCGAGCCGCGCGCGCAACGCTCGACCTCGACCGGCTCGAGCCGGGCTCGTACTCCCTGATGCCGCTCGTCTACCGGAGCCTCCAGGCGGCGGAGGTCGACGACCCGCTCCTGCCGCGGCTCAAGGGCATCCACCGCCATACGTGGTCGAAGAACCAGCTCGTGCACGAAGACGCCGCAGTCGCGCGCGAGGCCCTCGGAAACGCCGGCGTGGCGGCACTCGCCGTCGGCGGCCTCTCGCGCCTGACGTTCTACCCCAAGCTCGGTCTCAGGACGATGGCGGAGTTCGAGCTGCTGTGCCGTCCCGACGACGTCGACAGGGCGCTCCGCGCCCTCGGCTCGAGGGAATCCGTACCTTCGAGAGTGCTCCGCGGGAGATCGACGGTTCGGGTCGAGAGCGCGGGAGGGAGGAGCTTCGCGCTCCACTGGCGGTTGCTGCCCGAGTTTCCGCTCCCGGGTGCCGACGACGACGAGGATGCGGCGTTCTGGGCGGCGGCCGAGCAGCGGGCTGCCGGCCGCGACCTCCAGACGCGGATGCTCGCGCCGGCGGACGAACTGCTTCACGTCTGCGCCAGCGGAGCACGAACGGCGTTGTGGGCGAATGTGCAGTGGGTCGCCGACGCGGCGGTGATCCTGCGCAGCGGCGACATCGACTGGGACCGGTTCCTGCGCGTCGCAGCGGAGCGGCGCGCTGCCCCACGGCTGCGCGAGGCACTCACCTACATCGGCGAAGTGCTGGCGGTCGCCGTTCCGTCCGAGGTTGTCGCAGGCCTCGAGCGCTTTCCGGCCACGCGGCGCGACCGGCTCGCGCTGCAGGTCGGAGGTGCAGGCGGCCGGCTTCTCGGCGAGTTTCCGAGGACGCTGGCGAGGTACATCCGCTCGAGTGACGGGAGATCGCCGCTCGGCTCCATCCTCGGGCTTCCGCACTATCTACGCGACGTGTGGAACGTCGATCGAGGCTGGACGCTGCCGGGTGTGGTCGCCCGCAAGGGCGCGGCGACGATCGCCCGCCGAGGCGGCCGAGGTCGGCGCCGATAGAGCGGATGGCGCGAACGACCCGCTCGCTGCTCGCGCTTCTCGCCGTCGCCTACGCCCTGCTGACGCTCGCGGTGCTGCTGCTGCGAGCCGCCGACGTGGAGGTCCTCGACCTCTTCCGGGACCCGACGGAGCTGAGCCCGCTCCTCGGCGACCACCCGTGGAAGGGCGGGCTCTCGATGGTCGGGGTCGTCATGTGGGTCGCGGCGGCGACCGTGTGTCTGTTCGCGGGCGCGGCGCTTCGGGCCCGCGCCGGCCGGAGCCGCAAGAGCACATTCCTGCTCGCGACGGGGGTGCTCCTCCTGGTCCTCGGCTTCGACGACGCGTTCGTCGTTCACGAGGGACTGGCGCCGATCGTGACCGGAACCGACCGCGCCGAGCCGCTCGTTCTGCTGACGATCGCGGCGGCGATCGCCGTCTGGCTCGTCCTCTTCCGCTCGGAGATCGCCGCGTCGGCCTACGTCATCCTCGTCCTCGCCTTCGTCGGACTCGGCTCGTCGCTTCTGCTCGACTTCGCCTACGAACTCGGCGGCAACTTTTCCGGTCGCGGCTTGATCGAGGAAACAGCCGAGCTCGCCGGCCAGCTGACGTTCCTCGTCTACGCCGCCCACGTGGCGTGGCGGGCGCTGCTCGACCCGGCCGGCCCGGCGATTTCGTCGCAGCCGCGGCGATACTGAGAACGATGTCGGGCCTCCTGCCCAGGCGCTTCCGACGGAACGTCGGGAGCAACTACCTGATGACCGCGGCGTCGATGGCGGTCGCACTCGTGATGACGCCGGTGCTCGTCCACGGGCTCGGAACCATCGAGTTCGGGGTCTGGGCCCTGGTCGGCTCCCTCGTCTGGTACTTGCCGCTGCTCGAGTTCGGCTTCGGCGCCGCCACCGTCAAGTACGTCGCGGAGCATGCCGCGCGTGCCGACAGCGAACGGTTCCAGCGAACGGTCGCGACGTCTTTCTGGGTGCTCTGCGTCGCCGGGGTCGTCGCGATCGTGGTCGCGGCCGCTCTCGCCGTGCTGTTCCCGCACCTTTTCGACGTCGCTTCGAACGTGGAGCGTGACGCGCAGATCCTCATCCTGCTCGTCGCGCTCGATCTCGCCGTGGCGATGCCGATGGACACGTTCGGCAACGTCCTGGTCGGTTTGCAGCGCTACGACCTCCTGAACGCGACGCTCGTCGCCGTCCTCGTTTCTCAGGCGATCGGCTGGGCGATCGTGCTCGCCGCGGGGGGCGGACTGGTCGCGCTCGGCGCCGTCACCGTCGCCATCAGCCTCGTCGGTCAGCTTTCGCGGCTGCTCCTCGCCCGGCGCCTGAGCGCCGACGTCACGGTTGCGCCGCGCCTCTTCGATCGCACCCTCGTCCGTCACCTCGCCGCCCTTTCGGGCTGGTTCTCGCTGGCGACCTGGTCGAGGGTCGTCATCC
>DASZCE010000398.1:0-5290 GCA_035943455.1 Gaiellaceae bacterium
CCGTGAGCGGCGCCGACTCGGCTGTGGTCCTTGTAGTCGTAGAACTTCCGCGCCTTGACGTAGTCCGTGAGCGCCTCGGGAATCTCCGATTCCCAGCCGTAGCGCTCGATCAGGTCCATGACGTGGTTCGAGACCATAGCCGGGAACCAGCGCACCTGGTTGCGCGCGTCGGCAAGGTCGTCCGAGATGTGGCTCGGAGCCCCGACGATGCACTTCAGCTCCGACGGGTCGCGGCCGGCCTCCTCGGCGGCCTTCCGGGCCGTGTCCATGATCCACTGGATGATCACCGGGTCGGCGAGCTGGATGATCACGCCGTCACCGACTCGGCCGGCCACCGCCAGCGCCCTCGGTCCGTAACCAGCGATCCACATCGGGATCTCGGGAAGCTCCTTCCGCACCCACGCGAGCTCGAGCTCCTTGTCGCTCCACTCGACCTTGCGGCCGTTCATCAGATCCTTGAGCATCGCGCAGCGCCGCTCGAACTCCGCCACGCGAACTGGCTTCAGCCCGACCACGCGCCGCGACGAGTCGCCGCGGCCGATCCCCATCGCCATGCGGCCGTTGGAGAGGTCCTGCATCGTCGCGTACCAGCTCGCGGTGATCGTCGGGTCGCGGATCCCGGGGTTGGTCACGAAGTGCCCGAGCTTGATCTTGCTCGTTCGCGCGGCCGCGAGTGGCAGCGTCGCGTACGACTCCTGCCAGAGGATGTGGGAGTCGTAGGTCCAGGCGTACTCGAACCCGTGCGCTTCGGCCAGCTCGATCAGCTCGAAGAACCGCGACGAGGGCGGGTCGGGCAGAACGGTGACGCCGAAGGTGAGCATGCGACCTCCTGGGGATGAGCAGGGGAAATCAACATTCTCTCTTGAAGAGTGCGCAGTGGCAATCTGGAGCTCCCTGCTCTCTGCGTTGCCCGGCGGCGCCATGGTCACAACCCAGGTCGGCATGAGCGCTCACGCGCTCGGGTCGGTGACCGGCTCCCTGCGCGGCATCTACCTCTTTACGGAACCAGGTTCCGTAAAGAGCGGCGCGCCGACTCGGCGTCGTTGAGCGCCGCGCGAGCGCTGGCGGCCTGTGGAACGTTTTTTACTGCACCAGGTTCTGTTAAGACGCCGTGAGCCAGTCGATCGTCTTCGAGGCGAGGCGATCGAGGGCCTGGACGGAGAGCTCGATGTGCTCTTCCTTCGTGTCCTCGAGCTTCGTGTGCGAGAGGCCGCGCAGGCTCTGGACGAAGAGCATGACCGTCGGAATTCCGGCCCGCGACACCTCGGCGGCGTCGTGGAGCGGCCCGCTCGGGAGCCGGTGGGAGTTGCCCGCTACGTCCCGAATCGACTCGTCGGCGAAGTCGATCAGGCGCTCGTCGAAGAGGATCGGCTCGATGTTCCAGATCCGCTCGAACTGAACCTCGAGATTCTCCTCGTCGGCGAACTGCCGGCTTCGCTCCTTGGCGTCCTCGAGCAGCCCCGCGAGCTTCGCGACATCCAAGTGACGCTGGTCGAGCAGCTGCTCGGCGGTCTCGACGACCGACGTCACGATGCCGGGGTGGCAGACGACGTCGCCGGACGTGCAGACCGCGCCCTCGCCCGTCCGCGCCGCGATCGCCCGCAGCTCGAGCGCGAGCTTCGCCGCGCCGGCCAGAGCATCCCGGCGCTGATCCATCGGCGTCGAGCCCGCGTGCGCCGCCTGGCCACGCCAGGTGACCCGGTGCCGCTCGACGCCGTAGGTGCCAAGCACGGCTCCCAGCGGTAGATCCAGCGACTCCAGCACCGGCCCCTGCTCGATGTGCAGCTCCAGGTACGCGGCGGCCCGCTCGAGCTGCTTCCCCGCTTCCGTCGCGCGGTCGAGATCGACGCCGTGTGCGCCGATCGCCTCCTGCAACGAGACACCGTCGCGATCCGTCAGCCGCCGCAGCTCCTCCTGGTCGCGCATCGAACCGGCAGCCGCGCTCGAGCCAAAGAGCGAGCGTCCGAAGCGCGCTCCCTCCTCGTCGGCCCAACTGACCAGCCGCACGGTCACGGCCGGCTCGCCCTCTTCGGCGAGTCGCCGGAAGACCTCCGAGCCCGCCACCACGTTCAGCGCTCCGTCCAACCAGCCGCCGTTCGGCACGGAGTCGAGGTGACCGCCGATCAGCAGCTCCCTCTCCGAGCGCCCGCGAAGCGTCCACCACTGATTCCGCGCCTCGTCGAACTCCATCTCGGCGCCCGTGCCCTCGAGCTTCTCCGCCATCCAGTCCTGCGCGCGCACCCAGGTATCTGTCCAGGCGACCCGCTGAGCCCCGTCCTCGTTGCCGGTGAGCTCACGGAGCTCCTTGAGCTCGGCGACGGTGCGGCTCGGATCCAGCGCCACACGACGAGACTAACGTGGTAAGGATCGGCGGATGAAGCGGACCGTGATCAGCCGCGCCGCGACCTTCATCGCCGTCTTCGCCGCGCTCTACGCGCTCTGGGAAGCCTTCAAATGGTTCGGCGAGACGACTGGCCTTTCGATCGGCTCGTTCGAGGTCAACGACCGCACATTCCCCCACATCCACGACATCGTCGCGCAGCTTTTCGAGCCCTCACGACGGAACGGCCCGCTCCTGATCGAGGTGCTCTGGGATGCGGCGCTCTTCACCGCCAAGGAGGCGGCTGTCGGCTTCGCGCTCGGCGCATCGGTCGGCTTCGCGCTCGGCGTCGTGCTCGCCCACTCGCGAATCCTGCAGCGCGGCTTCCTGCCCTACATCGTCGCGTCGCAAACCGTTCCGATCCTCGCGATTGCGCCCATGGTCGTCGTCTGGCTCGGCGGCCGCGGCTTCCCGGACTGGTTCTCCGTCTCGGTGATCTCCGCCTACCTGACGTTCTTCCCCGTCACGATCAATACGCTGCGCGGCCTCACCTCGGCCGATCCTCGCGCCCTCGAGCTGATGCGGTCATATGCGGCTGGGACGTTCGACATTCTCTGGAAGGTCAGAGTGCCGGCGGCGCTCCCCTACCTCTTCGCCGCCTTCAAGGTATCGGCGACGGCGAGCGTCGTGGGGGCGATCATCGGGGAGCTTCCGGCCTCGATCCAGGACGGCCTGGGCGGCGCGATCATCAATTTCAACCAGTACTACTCGATCGAACCGACAAACCTGTGGGCGACGAACGTGATCGCGGCGCTGCTCGGGATCACGTTCTTCCTGATCGTCGTGGCGGCCGAGCGCATCGTCGTCCGCCGCGCACCGGAGCACGTGGCGTGAGACGCCGCTTGCGATGTCTCGTTCAGGCCGTGCCGGCTTTGCCGCCGCGGCCGTCTGAACTGACCGGTCGACCGGCCGGGATCGCGAGGCAGCGGCGATGAGCGTCGTCACGCTCGAAGGGGTCTCGAAGCAGTTCGGGCAAGGCGGCATCACGGCGCTGCGGGGAATCGACCTCGAGATCGGCGAGCGGGAGTTCGTCTCGCTGATCGGACCATCGGGCTGCGGCAAATCGACGCTCCTTCGCATCGTCGGCGACCTGATCCAGCCGACTGCCGGGAGAGTGGTCGTGAACAGCAAGAGCGCGCACCAGGCGCGGCTCGACCGCGACTACGGGATCGTGTTCCAGGACGCGGTGCTCTTCGACTGGCGCACCGTTGCCAAGAACATCTCGCTGCCGCTGGAGATGGTCGGCTGGGACCGGCGCAGGCGCGCCGAACGCGTGAAGGAGCTCGTCGACCTCGTCGAGCTCGCGGGCTTCGAGGGCCATCACCCGTGGCAGCTCTCCGGCGGGATGCAGCAGCGCGTGTCGATCGCGCGAGCGCTTTCGTTTGATCCGCCGCTGCTGCTGATGGACGAGCCCTTCGGCGCCCTCGACGAGATGACGCGAGAGCGCCTGAACCTCGAGCTTCTGCGGATCTGGGAGGCGAGCGGCAGCACCGTCATCTTCGTCACGCACTCGATCGCCGAGGCCGTCTTCCTCTCCACGCGCGTCGTCGTGATGTCGGCGCGGCCCGGCCAGATCGTCGGCGTGGTAGACGTCGACCTCGGACAGCCCCGGACCGCCGAGACCCGCGAGGAGCCCCGGTTCGCGGAGCTGATCAGCGAGGTTCGGCGCCTCTTGCGGAAAGGCGGCGGCTTCGACGTGGAGCCCGCCGCCGAGGATCAGCTCATCGTCGCGGAAGAGAACCTATGAGCACGACGGTCGTCGAACCGATCCCGCGGGGCACCCTCGGCGCCCGCGTCGGTCGCCGGCTTGGCGACTGGGCGCCGGCGGTCGTCGTCTTCGTGATCGCGATCGGCCTCTGGGAGGGACTCGTCCGTGGCTTGGACATCCAGGAGTTCCTGCTGCCGCCGCCGTCGAGCATCCTGCGGACCGCCTGGACCGACCGCGACACGCTCTGGAGCGCCGGCTGGTTTACCTTCCAGGAGGCATTCGGCGGCTGGGTGATCGGCTGCTCCGCGGCGATCCTCACGGCACTCGTGCTCGCGCGCTGGCGCATGCTCGCCACGGCGTTGATGCCGTTCGCGATCGCCGCGAACGCAATCCCGATCATCGCCTTCGCTCCGATTACGAACAACTGGTTCGGCGAGCTCAACCAGCTCTCGAAGATGGTGATCGCGGCCGTGCTCTGCTACTTCCCGGTCCTGGTCAACACGCTTCGCGGGCTCACGTCGGTGAAACCGCAGCAGATCGAGCTGATGCGCTCCTATGCAGCCGGCGAGATCGACATCTTCAGGCGGGTGCGGATTCCGAACGCGCTGCCGTACATCTTCACCGGCTTGAAGGTCGCGACCGTTCTCGCGATGATCGGCGCGATCGTGGGGGACTGGTTCGGCGGCTCACTCGAGGCGCTCGGCGTGGAGATCCAGCGGCAGGCGGGTGTCTTCGCCTTCACCGAGGCCTGGGCGGCGATCGTGGTCGCGAGCGTTCTCGGCATCGCGTTCTACGCCGCCGTCGCCGTCGTCGAGCGCCTTACGATGGGCTGGCATCCGTCGACTCGGACGGCGGAGTGACGACACGCACGGAAAGGGGATGTGGATGAGGACGGAAACGTGGCCAATGCGCGCCGTGCTTGTCGCGGTCGCGCTCTTCGCCTTCACCGGATGTGGCGGCGACGGCGGCGGGTCGGCCGACATGGACAAGGTGACCCTGCAGTCCAAGTGGGTCGTGCAGTCACAGTTTGCGGGGTACTACGCCGCCCTCGACCAGGGGTTCTACGAGGACGAGAACCTGGACGTCAGGATTCGCGCCGGCGGCCCGGAGATCGTTCCCGAGCAGGTCGTGCTCGGCGGCAAGGCCGAGTTCGGAATCGACTGGCTCGACAGCCTGCTCGCGACGCGCGACCAGGGGCAGAA
>DASZCE010000399.1:0-3665 GCA_035943455.1 Gaiellaceae bacterium
CACGAGACTCGTTCGGCGGCGTCGCCTCCTCGGGTTCGGGCTCCGCGGTCGGCATTTGCCGCAGGGTCCCGAGCGACATCCCCTCCCGGGTCAGGAACAGGAGCCCGATGCCGACGCCGACGGACATCTCGACCACCTGGAGCCCGAGGCCGAACGCGATGCCGGTCGAATACGCGACGCCGTAGGAGACCAGCGGAAGAGCGACGACCGCCTGCAGGAGACCGACGTTCCCGGGCCACAGCGGAAAGATGGTGGCGATGTTCATCAGCAGCAGGACCAGCGCCGCCGCGGACATCTGAAGATCCAGCCCGAACGCGAACATCGTCGCCCACACGGCAAACAGCTGGACGAACCAGCCTGCTGTCTGTAGCAGCGCCGCCGCGACGGCCGCCGCCGGCTCGCGCATCACATTGAGGCCGAGTCGAGCCATCGCGAGCAGCTTGCGCAGAGCCCGCGTCCCTTCCGGCAGCGGGCGCCGCTCGAGCCCGGCGACGAGCACCGTCGCCAGGAAAAGCGCGATTCCGGCCACGATCGCGATCTCCAGGCTCGTGATCGCCCACCGCGGCGTCTTCGCCGTCGCGAGGACGAAGCCGGTCAGGGCGAGCGCCGGAAAGAGATCGAAGAGGCGGTGCGCGAAGACAGACCCGAGCAAGCGGCCGGTCGCGCCCTTGCCGCGCGGCATGTCCTTGGTCAGGACCGCTACTCGGGCGAGCTCGCCGATCCGGCCCGGGAGGACAGCGTTGCCGAGCAGCCCGACGGCAAACGCCGAGAAGACGCGGTTGAACGGCGGCCGTTGCCCGGGCGGGAGCGCCTGGGTGATCACCGTCCGCCACGCCCACGCCCGGACCACCACCGACAGCACGTTGAGCGCGAGCGCAACCGCGATCCACTTCCACGAGACCGCCCGAAACGCGTCGCCGACGCGGCCCCAATCCGGCCCACGCCAGGCGAGAAGGAGGCCGACGGCAGCGACCATCGCCACCGCGATCACGCCCCGGACGAACCAGCTACCGGGGACCCCGCCTCTCATGCCGCCGCCGGCACGCGGCCGAGAACGCGGTCATAGACCTCGAGGAGTCGTCGAGCGATCCGGTCCCACGAGTACCGCTCCTCGGCAGTGCGCCGCGCCTCCTCTCCCAGGCGCCGGCGTCGCTCGTCGTCGCCAAGGAGCGCCACGACCGCGTCCACGAGCGCCGATGGATCGCCGGGCGGGATGCTGAGGCCGGTTCTGGGCGTCATGACCTCGCGATAGCCGTCGATATCGGAGGCGACGACGGGAGTCGCGCAGGCGAACGCCCGCGTCAGCACCATCCCGAAGCTTTCGCCTCCGAGCGAAGGCGCAGCCAGCACCTTCGCCGAGAGCAGCTCCTCGGTGAGGTGCTCCTGCGACAGGAAGCCGAGCACATCGATTCCCACGTCTGGGATCTGCAGCCTCGCCGTCAGCAGCCGAACCGCGAGCGGATCGGCGCCGATCACCCGCAGGCGCGCTCCCGTCCGACGGTGGATCTCCGGCCACGCCCGCAAGATCACCGGCAGGCCCTTGCGCGGCTCTTGCCTGCCGACGAACAGAATCCGGTGCTCCCTCCCGGACGGGCTCGCCTGCGGCGGAATCAGCACGCCGTTCGGGATCACCTCGTAGTAGCCGGGCGCATAGCGTTCGGCGCTCGCCCGGGCCCGTTCGGAGACCGCGATCCGCGCGTCGATGCGGTCGAGCAGAAATCCCCAGAGCGGCATGCCCGCCTTCGTCCAGCGCAGATCGCCCGAGGAGTGGAACGTTGCCACGACCGGCGACCGCGTAAGCGCGAGGGCGCCGATTGCCAACACGGGTGCCATCGGCTCGTGCACGTGCAGAAGGTCGAACCGCTCCTTCGCGAGCGTCCGCCTGATCCGGAGCACCGAACGGGGCCCAAGTACGAGGTTCGGGAGCGAGGCGTTGGCCGGGACGATCGCCGACCTGCCCACCGGGATCACGTCCGGTGGCGGCGGGCCGTCTCGCCCCAGGCGCGGGTGCAATGCA
Source organism: Gaiellaceae bacterium (assembly GCA_035943455.1). Taxonomy (GTDB): domain Bacteria; phylum Actinomycetota; class Thermoleophilia; order Gaiellales; family Gaiellaceae; genus JACDAN01. Next base: position 2,018 of record DASZCE010000399.1, read on the forward strand.
CGCGTGAACTGGCCCGGCGGGTCGTTGCCCATGATCGTCCGCGTCTCGATGCCGAGCTCCTGGAGCGCCTGCGCCTGCAGCTCCGCGTGCTCGATGACAGCGCCCCAGAATGACCACGAGTAGGGGACGACGATCCCGACCTTCATGGCGGGAATATGACGGACACGATCCTTCCCGGGCTGGCGACCGGCCGGATGGGCGCGGCCGACGTTAACTCTTGTGGAGAGGCGCTCCCCCAAACGAGGGAAAATCGGCCGGAATCCGTGACACGACGCAATCTGCGGTTTCCCCCGGCATCGCCACCCCGGTAGCTCTCATACCCAGCCAGGGGGGAAACATGAATCGAGCAGTCTCGCCTCAGGGCAGGCGAGCGAAACGGTTCGGCCTACTCGGAGCTTTGTTGCTCGCGGTCGGAATCGTCGCCGCAACGCCGCCGTCGGCACCCGCCGACGCGATCAAACCCGTGATCATTCTGGGTCCGACCACGGTGGCCAACGGTACCGTCGTCGTCTCAGGCACTCTCGGCCTCCCCAGTTCGAACGTGGAACTGAGAATCAACGGTCAGCCGGTCGCCATCGACGCCGGCGCTCACTTCGTGGCGGCAGTGAACCTGAACGGGCAAAGCATTCTCAGCCTCGCCGTCCGGAACGTGCTCACCGGCGAAACAATGACGACCAACATCCCGTTGACGACGAACGTCCTTGGGGTCGGGGGATTGCTCGGCCCGTGGGTGCTTGCCGCGCTCGAGCAAGCGGGCGTAACGATCGAGAAGCCAATCGGCGGTTTCCGGATCGTCGACGATCTCCCGCTTCGCATTCAGGGATCGGTGCTGAACAAGGACAGCCTTGCGAGCCTGACCGTGAACGGCAAGGACGTCCTCAGCCTTCTCGACACCGGCGGCGGCTTCAGCGTGCAGCTGCCCGGGACGACCAAGCTTGTGAACGTGTCGATCACGGATCGCGAAGGCGTGTCGCAATCAACCGTGACTCCCGTCGAGCGCGTCCCGTCGGCTCCGACCTCGACGCCCACGACGCCGGCGCTCGGCCGTTCAGTGCATGCTCGGAATGCGGTCGGAGTGCGCATCGCGAGCGTTCGCTACCGGCTCACGAACATCAAGCGGACGAAGCGGCTCCGCGTGGTCGTCACGGTCAAGGACCGCCGCGGGTTGCTTGTGACGAGTGCCGCGGTCGGGGTCCGCAGCGCGAGGGCAGGCTCGATCGTCCGAAACCCGAGGGCCAAGCGGACGAACGCCTTTGGCCGGTCCACGTTCAGGCTCACCGTTCGGAACCGTTCCTTCGGTAAGCGTCTCGTCTTCAGGATCGTGGCGAAAACGCCGCAAGCCCGGGCGCGGAAGACGTCCGCCGTCCGGCTGCCCCGTCTGGCACGGATGGCGGCAGTCAAGAAGTAGCTCGGCGTGCACGTTCTGGGGTGCCGCACGGCGGCGGCGCGGCACCCCAGTCTCTCTGCTACCGGCGGTCGAGCTCGTCGAGCTGCGCTTCCAGCTCGCGGACCCGTTCCCGAGCCTTCTCGAGCTGCTGCTGGAGCCGCTTCCGACGGGCGGCGTTTGGATCCCGCTTCGGCTTCCGCGGAGGTTCCGGTTTCGGCTTCGGCTTCGGCTTCGGCTTTTCCTTCCGGGGTGATGCCGGTC
>DASZCE010000400.1:0-2015 GCA_035943455.1 Gaiellaceae bacterium
CGCGCGCGTCACGCCCGGTGGCGAAACGGGAGTCCTAGAGCCGGACGTCGGCAATCCGAGCGACCTCCTGCTCGACTACCTCGAGCGCGGCGCCGAGATCGCGGAGGGCCAGATGGTGGTCACGGCCGGCTTCTCGACGGGCGACCTCGGTTCGATCTTTCCCCCGGGCATCCCGATCGGGCGGATAACCAGCGCCAGCGTCGAGGAGCAGCAGGCTTACCAGCGAGTTCACCTCGAGCCGTTCGCGGACCTTCGCGACATGGCCTTCGTGAAGGTGCTCACCAACCCGTCGGGGAAGTCCGGGCAATGATCCTGACGTCAGGCATCATCGCCCGCCTCGCGGCGCTCGGCGCCTTCGTCGCGATCGCCCAGATCGTCTGCTTCTCGAAGATGGACGTCTTCGGATCGCAGCCCGACGTCATCCTGCTCGTCGTCATCTCGCTCGGTCTCCTCGGGGGGAGCCTCACGGGGGCGGTGGCGGGATTCTCGATCGGGCTGCTGATGGACTGCCTGCTGCTCGAGACGCTGGGTGGTTTCGCCCTGGCGATGCTCTCGGTCGGGTATGTCGCCGGCCGCTACCGCGAGGCGATCGGGCCGCCGACCCGCGGCGCGGTGGTGCTCCTCGGCGGAGCGCTGACGCTGCTGGGTGCGGTGCTGATCGCAGCGATCCAGATCGGCACCGGAGTCGACGCCACCGTCAGCGTCCTGGTGGTGCGCGACGCGATCATCAAGAGCCTGATCGGCGCGGTTCTCGTCATTCCCGTCCTCTGGATCGTCAGACTGGTGGTGCGCTCCGCGCTCGTCGACGAGCGTCGTGCCGCCCGGCGCATAATGCGCGGGGGCGGTGCAAGCCGCCCCGGTGCGGCCGGAACGCGGTGATCGAGCATGTATCGGCGCACGCCTGAATCCGAGCCAGAGCGGCGAACGACTCCGCTCGCCCTGCGTATCTCGATCCTTACCGGCATCGCGATCGCGATCTTCTCGGTGCTCTTCTTCCGGCTCTGGTACGTGCAGATCCTCTCCGGGGACAAGTACCGGGAACAGGCGAACGACAACCGCATCCGGGAGATCCGGGTGCAGGCCCCGCGCGGCGACATCCTCGACCGGAACGGCAAAGTCCTCGTAGCGAACCGGACCGAGCTCGCCGTCCAGGTGACCCCGCAGGACCTGCCCCCTCGGGGCCCCGAGCGCTCGCGTGAGCTCCACCAGCTCGCGAACGTCACCGGGATGACGCCAAAGGAGGTCCGTGGGGCGCTCAGGGAAGGCGATCGATCGGCGCCCGGCGGACCGGTCATCCTGAAGAAGGGCCTCGGCGTCGACAAGGTCTACTACCTCCGCGAGAACCAGTCGAGCTTCCCCGGGGTGAGCGTCGAGCGCGTCTTCACCCGGGAGTACCGGCAGGGCACGATCGCCGCGCACCTCTTCGGGAACGTCGGCGAGGTAACTGCCGAGCAGCTCAAGGAGGCGCGCTACACGGGCCTGCAGCCGGGCGACCAGGTCGGTCAGTCGGGCATCGAGTACGAGTACGACCGTTACCTGCGCGGCAGGCCAGGCACCGACCGGGTCCAGGTGGACGCCCTCGGTCGTCCCACCGACCAGCTGAGAAGCAAGCCGGCGAACGCCGGCGACGACGTCAGGCTCACGATCGACTCAGGCCTGCAGGCGTACGGCGAGGGAGCCCTTTAGTCGTTCGGACTTCCCGGCGCGTTCGTGGCAATGAACGTCAACAACGGCGAGATCCTCGCGATGGGCTCGGCCCCGACGTTCGACCCGTCGATCTTCACTCGCCCGATCAGCCAGAGGGAGTACCGCGTACTCACCTCGCGCGAGACCGACGCTCCGCTGGCGAACCGAGCGATCCAGGGCCTCTATCCCACGGGATCGACGTTCAAGATGATCACGGCCACGGCGGCCCTCGAGCACAACCTGATCCAGCCGGAGACGATCTTCAACGACACCGGGACGCTCAAGCTCGACACCCTGACCCTGAAGAACGCCGGCGACGTGATCAACGG
>DASZCE010000401.1:0-1617 GCA_035943455.1 Gaiellaceae bacterium
TCGGTGTCGGCCATCATCACGCTCTCCGTGATCTCGAGGACGAGGGCCGACGGCGGCAGCCCGCTGGCCTCGAGCGCGTTGCGGACGTCCTCGACGATGGTCTGCGACTGCAGCTGCTTGACGGACAGGTTGACGCTGATCGTCAACGGGACGGCACGTGGGAACTGCTCGTGGAGCCCTACGCCCTGGCGGCAGGCCTCCTGGAGCACCCAGCGGCCGATCGGGACGATGAGACCCGTCTCCTCGGCCAGCGGGATGAACTGGAGGGGCGGGATCAGTCCGCGGGACGGGTGCATCCAGCGGAGGAGCGCTTCGACCCCGTAGTCGGCTCCTTCGTCCAGGCGGACGACGGGCTGGTAGTGCACCTCGAGCTGGTTCAGCTCGAGCGCGCGCTGCAGCTCTGCCTGCAGCTCGAGACGCTCGACGACACGCTCGTGCATCGCCGGCTCGAAGACCCGGTAGCTGCCCTTGCTGTCGCGCTTGGCCATGTACATAGCGACGTCGGCGTTGCGAAGGAGCTCCTCGGCGTCGGCCGAGCCGAGCTCGTGGCCGGCCAGACAGATCCCGACGCTCGCGCGCGGGTAGACCTGCTTGCCGTCGACCTCGAACTGCAGCTCGAGCGCGTCCAGGATGCGCCCGGCCACGTCTGCGGCCTCGGAGGAGTCGTTGACCCCGTCGAGCAGGACGGCGAACTCGTCGCCGCCGAAGCGCGCCACGGTGTCAGCCGGGCGCACGGCGTCCTGCAGGCGTCGCGCCACCTCCTGCAGAACGGTGTCGCCGGCCGCATGGCCAAGGCTGTCGTTGATGGTCTTGAAATCGTCGAGGTCGATGAACATGACGCCGATCGACGTGCCTCCGCGGATCGAACGCATGATCGAGTGCTGGACGCGGTCGGCGAAGAGCGCCCGGTTGGCGAGCTTCGTGACGGGGTCGTGAAAGGCCTGGTGCGCGAGCTGGTCTTCGAACGCCTTGCGCTCGCTGACGTCTCGGCTGTTCAACACGATGCCGCGGACGTGCTCGTCCTGCAGCAGGTCGGTGTGCTGGACCTCGAACTGGAGCCAGGTTCCGTCTCGGTGCCGGAGGGCGCACTCGATGACGTGCGTCTCGGACCCACCGCCCACGTAGGCCTCGCCCACGCCCGAGAGGATCTGCTCGAGACGGGGGCGGTCGGAGCGGCTGAGCAGCCGGGCAAAATCCTGTCCCTCCACCTCGTCGACGCGGTAGCCGAGGACACGTTCGACGGAAGGGCTCTGATAGGTGACCGTGCCGTGCGCGTCGAGGACGGTGATCAGGTCGCTCGAGTGCGCAACGAGCGAGCGGAACCGTGCTTCGCTCTGGCGACGATGGAGATCCTCGGCGAGCGACGCTCCCTCGACGGCGAGCGAAACCTGTGAGGCGAGCGACTCGAGCGAGTCGACGAGCTCGCGGGGGACGGCCGTCGGGGAGCAGAGGACGAGCACTCCGCGGACGGCGTCTCGCACCGAGAGCGGCATGAGCAGCACGACACCGTCGCCGGCGAGCCGAAGCTGGCTCCGTACCTCTCCTGGCACGGTCGCAAGCGCCACCTGACTCGTGCTGGCCGTCGACAGCCGGAGCCAGGCATGCGCGGCCTTCGGC
>DASZCE010000402.1:0-17431 GCA_035943455.1 Gaiellaceae bacterium
ACCCGAAGACGGCCGTGATCGCATAGCGGCCGAAGGCGCGGCCGAAGCCGATCGACCGTCCTGTGTCGTCACTGATGACGCGGATGCCCAGCAGCCGCTTGCCGGGCGTCTGCCCTCTGGCCTCCCCGTGGAAGTAGGTGAAGTACACGAACGGGATCACGATCGTCCCGATGTAGGCGGCGAGGACGACGACCCATGCAGCGCTGTCCTCGCTCGGGTCCATCGCCACGACGGCGACGATCAAGACGACCAACGGGACGATGATGATGAGCAGGTCGAGCAGGTAGGCGACGAAACGCCGCCCCCACGACGCATACGCCCGGTCTCGCGGCGGTTGCTGCGCCGCCTCGCGCTCGGCCGCGTCCTGGGGGTACGAGGGAAGATCGCTCATTCCGCCGTATTCTCACCACGTGAGCCGAATCGAAAGCATGCTCAGCGTTTGGGACTACGAGCGGGCCGCCGAAGAGATCCTGGACGAAGCGTCGTTCGGCTACTTCGCCGGCGGCGCCGGGGACGAGCACGCGGTCCGCGGCAATGTCGAGGCCTTCGACCGCTGGCGGCTACGCCCACGGGTACTCGTGGACGTCGGCGAAGTGACGACGGCCACCACCGTTCTCGGCCAGGAGCTGACGATGCCGATCATCGTGGCGCCGGTCGCGTATCAGCGGATGGCGCACGCCGACGGAGAGCTCGCCGTTGCCCGCGGAAGTGCGGCCGCGGGGACGATCATGTGCCTCTCGTCCTTCGCCACCTCGAGCCCCGCTGACGTCGCCGCGAGCGGGAACGGGAGCCGCTGGTTCCAGCTCTACTGGCATCCGGACCGCGAGGTCACGAAAGACATGCTCGAGCAAGCGCGCGAGGCCGAGTTCTCCGCCGTCGTCCTCACCGTCGACCTGCCCGTGCTCGGCCCGCGGGAACGCGATCTCCGGACGGGGTTCTCGCTGCGCCCCGACTACCGGATGGAGGTCTATGCGCCGGCGCTCGGTGACCTCGGGGTCGTGACGCCGGCGATTGCCGGAACCTTGGTCGAGCCGCGACTGACGTGGCGGGATCTCGAGTGGCTCCACGAGACCGCCGGCCTGCCGGTGATCGTCAAGGGCGTGCTCACCGCCGAGGATGCAATCCTTGCCGCCGACCACGGGTGCGCCGCCGTCGTCGTCTCGAATCACGGCGGCCGGCAACTCGACCGCGCGATCGCCTCGCTCGACGCGCTGCCCGAGATCGCCGAGGCCGTCGGCGACCGCGTCGAGGTGCTGATAGACGGCGGGATCAGACGCGGCACCGACATCGCAATCGCGCTTGCGCTGGGAGCGAGGGCCGTGCTGGTCGGGAGGCCTGTGATCTGGGGCCTCGCCGTCGGCGGCGAGGAGGGCGTGCGGAAGGTACTCGAGCTACTGCGCGACGAGCTCCTCCTGGCGCTGGCCCTGCTCGGCTGCCCGACCCCCGACGACGTCGGCCGGTCGCACGTCGCGCGTGCCGCGTCGGGCGGCTGAAGCCAGGAGAAGCCCGCTCAGGATCGCGGCGACACCGACGAGCTGGAGCGGCGACGGATCCTCGCCGAGGAGGATGGCGGCAAGGAGCACCGAGCAAACGGGCTGCAGCGTCAGCAGCACCGAGGTGACGACGGCCGGGAGCCGAGGCAGCGAGACGGTGATGAGCAGCCAACCGAGCACCTGCGACGACAAGGCGAGCACGATCAGCCAGGCCTGGGCAGAGGGCGAAGGGAGAAAATCGAGGTCCCCGAGCGCGAGCCCCGCCGGAATCGTCAGCAGCGCGGCGGCGATCGTCGCGTCGCAGAGCGGGCCGGCGACGCGCCGAAGGTCGCTCGAGCCATGGCGGAGTGTGAGGAGGAAGCCGGTGTACGCGGCCCCGGTCAGGATCCCGAACAGTACGCCCAGCACTGGATCCTGCCCATACGCCCCGTCCTCGAGGACGCCGGAGATGAGAACGATTCCGCCCATCGCCACCGGGATCGCAACGAGTAGTGGCAACGACGGGCGCTCGCGGAGAAGCAGCCAGGCAACCAGGCCGACGAGGAGGACCTGCGTGTTCCCGAGGACCGTCGCGAGCCCGGCTCCGACGTACTCGATCGAGTGGTGCCAGGCGATGAGATCGGCCGCGAAGAACGCGCCGGCGAGCCACGCCCAAGCGCGAGTCCGCCACGGCCGCCGGCCCAGCCTCCGATCCTCCCACCACGCGAGAACGAGGAGCGGCGGCACGGCATAGGCGCAGCGGAAGAAGGCACCCGTCGAGGGCGAGACGTCGGCGTAGCGGTAGAGGATCGCCGAAAAGGCGATCGCGACGGCGCCTGCGAGCGCGGGCAGCGTCGGCCGACCGCCCGCGAGGCGGGTCGGACTCACCTCGGCCCCGGACTATTCCCCGCTCGAGCTGGGGGAATCGTCGTCGCCGCCCTCGGCGTTGGGCTCATCGGGCGGGACGGTGACCTTGTCTTCGACCGGCGGTGCGCCCGGGATCACCGTGATGTCGACCTCGTCGTCCGCGTCCTGCTTGCGGTTGACGAGGATCGTGGAGCCGGGTTCGATCGTCCGGCCGAGGACGAAGTCGGCGAGCGGGTCCTCGACGTAGCGCTGGATCGCCCGGCGGAGCGGGCGCGCACCCATCGTCGGGTCGTAGCCCTTGTCGACGAGCAGCTCCTTCGCGTCTTCGGTCAGCTGGATATCGGCATCGTGCTCGCCCATCTGCTGCTCGAGCCGCCGCATCAGGAGATCGACGATGCTCATGATCTCCTCGCGCGTCAGCTTGTGGAAGACGATCACCTCGTCGATCCGGTTCAGGAGCTCGGGGCGGAAGACCTTCTTCAGCTCACCCATGATCCGGTCCTTCATCTCCTCGTAGGAGAGGCCGGTGTCGTCTCCGACGGAGAAGCCGAGCGTCTGGTTCTTCGAGATCGTCCCCGCGCCGATGTTCGACGTCATGATCACGATCGTGTTCCGGAAGTCGACCTTGCGCCCCTGCGCGTCGGTCAGCTTCCCGTCCTCGAGGATCTGGAGCAGGATGTTGAAGACGTCGGGGTGCGCCTTCTCGATCTCGTCGAGCAGAACGACCGAGTACGGCTTGCGGCGGACGGCCTCGGTCAGCTGGCCGCCCTCGTCGTAGCCGATGTAGCCCGGAGGGGAGCCGACGAGCCGGGACACGGAGTGCTTCTCCATGTACTCCGACATGTCGACCTGGATCATCGCGTCCTCGTCGCCGAACAGGAACTCGGCGAGGGTGCGAGCGAGCTCAGTCTTCCCGACGCCCGACGGGCCGAGGAAGAAGAACGAGCCGGTCGGCCGCTTCGGATCCTTGATCCCGGCCCGCGCGCGGCGGATCGACTTCGAGACGGCGACGATCGCCTCCTCTTGACCGATCACGCGCTTGTGCAGCTCGTCCTCCATCCGGATCAGCTTCGCGGTCTCGGCCTCGGTGAGCTTGAAGACCGGGATGCCCGTCCACATCGAGACGATGTCCGCGATCTCGTCCTCGCCGATCATCGGCTTCTCGCTCGATTCGTCGTTCTGCCAGCTCTCTTCGAGCTCGCGCTTCTTCTGAGTGAGCTTGCGCTCCTTGTCGCGGAGCGAGGCCGCCTTCTCGAACTCCTGCGCCTCGATCGCCGCTTCCTTCTCGGTGCGGACCTTGTCGATCTCCTCTTCGAGCTCGCGGTGCCGCGGCGGCGCGCTCATCGTCTTGATGCGCATCCGCGAAGCGGCCTCGTCGATCAGGTCGATCGCCTTGTCGGGCAGGTGGCGGTCCTGGATGTAGCGGTCGGCGAGCAGCGCCGCTGCGTGCAGCGCCTCGTCCGAGATCGTGCAGCGGTGGTGGGCCTCGTAGCGGTCCCGGAGCCCGCGCAGAATCTCGACCGTGTCGTCGACCGACGGTTCGTCCACCCGAATCTGCTGGAAGCGCCGCTCCAGAGCGGCGTCGCGCTCTAGGTACTTGCGGTACTCGTCGAGCGTCGTCGCGCCGATCGTCTGCAGCTCACCGCGGGCGAGCGCCGGCTTCAGGATCGACGCCGCGTCGATCGCCCCCTCGGCTGCTCCCGCTCCGACGAGGTTGTGGAGCTCGTCGATGAACAGGATGATGTCCCCCCGCTGGGTGATCTCCTTCATCACCTTCTTCAGGCGCTCCTCGAACTCACCGCGGTACTTCGAGCCGGCGACCAGCGCGGCCAGGTCGAGCGTGTAGATCTGCTTGCCCTTGAGGAGCTCGGGCACCTGGTTGGAGGAGATCCGGGCGGCGAGGCCCTCGACGACGGCCGTCTTACCGACGCCGGGCTCGCCGATCAGGACCGGGTTGTTCTTCGTGCGGCGCGACAGGATCTGCATCACGCGCTCGATCTCGGTCTGACGTCCGACGACGGGGTCGAGCTTCGACTCGGCGGCCAACTTGGTCAGATTGCGACCGAACTGGTCGAGCAGCTTCGAGCTCTTTGCCTTCTCGCCGGCCGCGCCCCCGCCGCCTTGCTGACGCCGTCCCGGTCCGGAGAGCATGCGGATGATCTCGTTGCGAATCTTCTCGGCGTCGGCGTCGAAGTCGAGCAGGATGCGGGCTGCGACGCCCTCGTTCTCGCGGACGAGTCCGAGCAGGATGTGCTCGGTGCCGATGTAGTTGTGGCCGAGCGAAAGCGCCTCGCGGAGGGCGAGCTCGAGCACCTTCTTGGCGCGCGGCGTGAACGGGATCTGGCCGGTTGTAACCTCGTCTCCCTGGCCAACGATCCGGGCGACCTGGGCGCGCACCTCCTCCACCGTGATGTCGAGCGACTCGAGGACGCGGGCGGCAAGCCCCTCCTCCTCGCGGAGCAGGCCCAGAAGGATGTGCTCGGTGCCGATGTAGTTGTGCTTCAGCGCCCGCGCCTCGTCCTGCGCAAGGACTACGACCTGTCGAGCCCGCTCTGTGAAGCGCTCAAACAACCTTCGAGTCCCCCTTCCGCGACGTTTCCACTACGCGGCCGGACCCACCGGCCGCAGGTCGAAGGTTGGCCCATCGTAGCTCAGGGTTCGGAGCCCACGTCGAACTCCGCGGGCGGTTCGAAAACTCTTTACGAGGTCGTAACCGCATCGTCGTAAAGACCTTTCGGCGAGAACGCGGCGGCGGTTTAGACGGAGAGCCTCCCTACGGGCGCAGACGAGGCGAGGCTCTTGCGGCGGGCCGGCGCTCGCCTGAGGCACGCCGGCTAGCCGGGGAAACGGTCCCGGTTTCCCCAGACCCCTTCCACCTCTGCCTTCGGCAGACCTCTACTCGACGTTTCGGGAGAAGCGAAGGACGGCGACGGCTGTCAGGAGTGCGATCTTGAGGTCGAGCCACAGCGACCAGTTCTCGATGTAGTAGTTGTCCCACTCGACCCGGTCGGAGAGTGACGTCTTGCCGCGGAGGCCGTTCACCTGCGCCCAACCCGTGATCCCCGACTTGACACGGTGGCGGTCACCGTAGCGATAGACAGTCTGCTCGAACACACCGACGAACTGCGGCCGCTCCGGGCGGGGACCGATGAGGCTCATGTCTCCCTTGAGGACGTTGACGAGCTGGGGCAGCTCGTCGAGTGAGGTCTTTCGCAGGAACGCGCCGAAACGCGTTCGCCGGTCCTCCCCTTCCACCCCGCCTGGGGCGGTGTCGGGCGGCAGATCGACGTCCAGCTCCTCCGGCTCCACCTTCGCGCGCATCGTGCGGAACTTGAGCATCTCGAACTCATGCCCGTCACGTCCGATTCGCCGCTGCCGGAAGAAGACCGGGCGGCCGAGCGTCCCCACCACGCCGAGCGCCGCGCCGGCGAGGACGGGGGCGGCAAGCAGCAGCAGCGTGGCTGCGAGCACGCGATCGGCCGCGTACTTGATGGCGAATTGAAATCCCCGCGGGTTCGGTGCACGGGCGGAGAGCACCGGCAACCCTCCGAGGTAGTCGACCGTCAGCCTGCCGGTGACCTTCTCGAACAGTCTGGGAACGAAGGCGACGCTGGCGCCGAGCTCCTCGCACCGGCGGAAGAGGCGGAGGAGCACCTCGTCGGGCGCAGTGGAGAATGTCACGATCACCTGCTGGACGCCGTGCTCCTCGACCACGCGGTCGAGATCCCAGCTCGCGCCGAGCACGGGGAGGACGGCGCCGTCGTCCTGGCCATCCAGGGGCTCCTTGTCGAGGAATCCGATCGGCCGTAGCCCGAGCTCCGGGTGCTCGAGCAGCCGCTTCGCCGTGAGCCGGCCGATCCGCCCCGCTCCCACGATCAGGGTCGGACGAAGCGATTCTCCGTGGCGGCGTGCCTGACTCTGCGACCAGTGGAGCGCCACCCGTCCCGCCGCGACGTAGGCGGTCGCAAAGGCCCATGGACGGATCACCTGCGCCGCGAGGTCGGACGGCTCCGTGAGAAGTGCACGCAGCGTCAGCACCGCCATCGCGGCCAGCGAGGTGGCAGCGATCACGACGCGAAGCTCCTCGAGCAGCTCGGCACGCAGGCGTGGCCGGTACATCCCGCGCGCGGCGAAGATCGCGATCACGAGGACGCCGAACAGGATCACCCACCCGACGGGCGCCGCGTCTACCTTGGCCGCGTGCGAGCCCAGCGCGGCGGCCAGTCCACCGACCGCGAGGAGCGTCGCGTCGAGGGAGAAGCGCGCGAGCGCCCATGCAGCCTCCGGGCGCAGCGAGAACCGTGCCGCGAGCTGCTCACGGCGTCCATGCCGCGGTTGAGGGGGCGTCGTGACCGGCTGAGGAGCCGCCGCAGTTGTCGCCGTCGACCGCATTTAGCCGCGCGCAACCTCCGGTTCCGCGGCGGCTGGGGTGACCCGCCGCCGCACGAGTACGCCGATCAAGAGCAGCGGGCCGCCGACGACCGTTAGGAGTGCGAGGTCGAGACCCGTGAACGGCACCCTGCGCCCCGCCTGCCTCGTCGGCGCAACCGGGGTTGCGCGTGCCGGGCGAGGGCGTGCGGGGGTAGGGCGGTCGGTCCTGATAACACGATCGAGGTTGAACGCACGGGCCACGTCTGCGCGGCTGTAACGGCCGTCCAGCCGCCCGTTGTCCGCGAGATCCTTGTAGATCTTCTGCGGCGAGGCAGGCCACGCCGCGCCCGCGCCGGCGAGCGCGATCGCGGCGACCGCGATAGTTGCGAGCATGGGCCGCTGTGCCCTCACTCCTGTCCTTCCCCTTCCCAACGAGGCTTCCCCTGGACCGCCAGGACCCATCTTGTCGGGACTAGAACTCGATGGCAAGGGTTTCGGATACGAAGGTTCGCTCACAGCGATAAACGTTCTCTTGCAAGCGGCGAAAGCGAGAAACAGAACGAGCATCTACGAGGACGAGCATCTACGCTCACGCCTCGTGTCCGGTCAAACGGCTCTCGTAACAGGTGGGGCGGGATTCATCGGATCCCACGTCTGCGAGTACCTGCTCGACGAGGGCTGGGAGGTCTACGCGCTCGACGACCTTTCGACCGGTTCGGAGGCAAATGTCCTCCACCTGAAGCGTCGGCCGGAGTTTCATCTCACCGTCGAATCGGTCCTCTCGTCCTCGGTGGTGAGCGAGCTCTGCCATCGGTGCGACGTCGTCTTTCACCTCGCGGCGGCCGTCGGAGTCAGACTGATCGTCGAGCGGCCGGGGCACACGCTGCTCACAAACGTTCGAGGCACCGAGAATGTTCTCGAGTACGCGAGCCGCTTCGGCAAGCCGGTGCTCCTGACGTCGAGCTCGGAGGTCTACGGCGACCACCAAGCCGACGACCTGCCGCTCACCGAGGGCACCCGCCGCATCTATGGGCCGACGACCGCGAAGCGCTGGGCCTACGCCGACTCCAAGGCGATGGACGAGTTCCTTGCGCTCGCGCGGCACGAGGAGGAAGGTCTCGCCTGTGTGATCGCGCGACTCTTCAACACCGTCGGACCCCGGCAGAGCGGCGAGTACGGGAACGTGATCCCGCGCTTCGTGCGGGCGGCCCTTGCGGGGGCGCCGCTCGAGGTTCACGGCGACGGAAGCCAGACGCGCTGCTTCTGCCACGTCGCCGACACGGTGCGGGCGCTCGTGGGGCTGATCGAGGAGCCGGCCGCGATCGGTGAGGTCTTCAACGTCGGCTCCACCGAGTCGGTCACGATCGTCGAGCTCGCCGAGCGGATCCTGGAGGTGACGGGCAGCGCGTCCGAGCTCGTCTTTGTCCCGTACGAGCAGGTGTACGGGCACGGGGTCGAGGAGATGTTCCAGCGCATGCCCTCGATCGAGAAGATCCGCTCTGCAATCGGTTGGGAGCCGACGATCTCGCTCGACGGGATCCTCCACGAGGTGGTCGAACACGCGCGACGGGAAGCTCCGGTATCGGCGCGCTGAGCTCGACGTCGGCCGTTTGATCCGACACAATCCGCCGGTCGTCCTCCGGGGATTGAAGTCGGTCCAGCTTCGCACCGTCGGTGCAACTGTCGCCGTCGTCGCGTTGCTGCCACCCGTCGCCGTCGGAGCGACCCAGTCCGGTCGCACAGGCGGCGCGGATCTCGTCGTGCGAAAGCTCTCCGCGTCGGCGAGCGCGAAAGCAGAAGGGGTCCTGCTGGTCAGCGACTCGATCGGCAACGTAGGCAAAGACCGCGCGGCGGCGTCTCGGGTCGCCTACTTCCTCGCGAAGGGGCGAACGAGGGCCCGCCGCGCGCTTCGCCTTGTGATCGGTTCCCGCCGTGTTCCGGCTCTCGTCTCGACGCAAACGTCGGCCCGGAGGACGCGGATCGAGCTCCCGCGGCGCCTTGCAGCCGGACGCTACTTCGTCGCCGCCTGCGCCGACGTCGGCGGGCACGTCGACGAACGCGTCGAGAGGAACAACTGCCGACTCGCACGCCGGCCGGTGACGGTGGCGGCGCGCGCGCGCCGGGTCGGTCCCGCCGTGCCGACGCTGATCGACCGGCCTGCCGACCCGACGAACTCGACCGAGGCGACGTTCTCGTTCGCGGGCGAACCGAATGTCGCGTTCCGTTGCAGCGTGGACGGCGACGACTTCGGTCCGTGCCGCAGCCCGACGACATACTCGGCGTTTTCGGAAGGACGGCATGCCTTCTCCGTCAAGGCCCTCGCTGCCGGCCGCGAGAGCCCGCCGGCGACCTACGAGTGGCACGTCGACCTGTCCCCGCCCGCGCCGCCCGTCTTCGTCGCGATGCCGCCCGACCCGACCGCGTCGAGGACGGCATCTATTGCGTTCACCGGCGAGGTGCAGGAGATGTTCAAGTGCAGCCTCGACGGCGGTGCGTTCACCCCATGTTCGTCACCACAGCGCGTCGGCGGCCCGCTCGCCGACGGCAGCCATAGGTTCGCCGTCAAGGCGCAGGACCGTGCCGGCAACGAGAGCGCCGCGGCGTTCGCGACGTGGACGGTCGACACGGCTCCGCCGGCGCCGCCGCTTCTGCTCTCGGTCCCCGACGACCCGACGAACGACACGCACGCCACGTTCCGTGTCGCCGGCGCTCCGGAGTCCGGTGGCACGTGGCTCTGCCGGCTCGATGCCGCCGCCCAGACACCGTGCGGCAGCGTGCAGCACTATCCCGGACCGCTTCCGGAGGGAAGCCACCGCTTCGAAGTCGAGGCGATGGATGCTGCCGGCAACATTGCACGGACGGCGCATACGTGGGTCGTCGACACGACGCCCCCGCCCCCACCCGCTCTCCTTACCGCCCCCGAGAACCCCACGAGCGACCGCACGGCGACGTTCACGTTTACCGACGCAGAATCGCGTGTCACCTTCCGCTGCTGGCGGGACGGCGGCTCGATCGAGTGGTGCCCGAGCCCGCACACCTACTCGAACCTCGGCGACGGCGACCACCGCTTCGCGGTTATCGCTCGCGACGAGGCAGGCAATTGGAGCGTCGGAAGCGTGCATCGGTGGCTGATCGACACGACGCCGCCGCCCGCGCTCGGGCTTGATCTCGGCGTCTTCGCGGGCACCAAGAATCCGGAGGGGGTCGCCGCGTTCGCGACGTGGCTCCGGCGGCCGATCACTCGGGTGCTCGAGTACCTGGGGTACGCGTCTTGGTCCGACATCGAGAATCCTCCAGAGATCGACGTCTGGAAAGGACGCGGCTACCGGATGGTCTACGCGGTCCCGATGCTCCCCGCCTCCGGGGCGTCGCTGCGGACGGGCGCCGCAGGCACCTACAACGACCGTTTCCGCGCGCTGGCGCGGCGTCTCGTCGACGCTGGGCAGGCGAACGCGGTCATTCGCCTTGGCTGGGAGTTCAACGGCTGGTGGTATCCGTGGACGGCGAAGGACGATCCTGTGGCGTTCGCCGAGTACTGGCGGCAGATCGTCACGGCGATGCGGAGCGTGCCGGGCGGGAGCTTCAAGTTCGACTGGTCCACGAACGTGGGCCCGGCCTCGGTGGAGCCCGACAAGGCGTATCCGGGAGACGCCTACGTCGACTACGTGGGCATCACCGTCTTCGACCAGGACTGGTACCCCGGCTGGCAGGACCCGCGCCTGCGCTGGCAGAACCTTGTCAACCTTCCCTTCGGCCTCCTCTGGCACCGTGACTTCGCCCTCCAGCACGGCAAGCCGGTCGTCTTCGACGAATGGGGACTATCGATCCGCGACGACGGGCACGGCGGCGGCGATGACCCGTACTACGTCTCGAAGATGTTCACCTGGCTCAACGCCACGCGGGCCGCGTGGGCGCTCTACTTCGAGTTCGACAAGGAAGACGGCCGCCACGCGCTGACGAACGGGCAGTTTCCGCTCGCTGCGAAGCGGTTCAGGGAGCTTTTCGGCTCCTAGTCCGCATTTCGCCGATTCAGGCCTCCTGGCCGGCGCTACAAGAAGCGCCGCCGGCGCAGGCGCGGCGGAGGATGGACAGCCTCGCCGGCGACGATCGCCTGCGGCGTCTCGGTGACGAGGTAGCGCGCGAGAGCCTCGTCGCCGAACGCCTCGACGGCCGCAGCCAGCCCGCCCTCCCGGATTTCCGGCGCGTGAGCGTCACTCGCAACCACGTGGGCGAGGCCGCGCCGGACAAGCTTGAAGGCCGCAGTCCGGGAGGACCGGCCGAGCCGTCCGTCGACCGACGCCGCAGTCAGCTGTACGAGCGCACCCAGTTCGACGAGCGCCTCGAGACGCGCGGGGCGCGCCTGGACCTCCGGATTGCGCTCGGGGTGGGCGATCAGCGGCGTCAGCCCAGCCGCCCGCAGGGCGCGGATCGCCGGTGCCAGGGCGATCGGCGAGCCGGTATAGGGGCATTCCAACAGCAAGTACCTGCCGCTTTGCGCGAGCGTGAAGCGACGGAGCTCGTCCAGCGGGATCTCGCCCAACCGGTCGAGCGCGATCTCGCCGCCGTGCAACACCTGGACAGCGATCCCGGCGGCGGCGAAGTCGGCGCGAAGCTCCTCGACGCCGTGTTCCATGCGTTCTGCCGTCGTCGGGTAGTCGCTCCGGACGTGGGGGGTCGCGGTGATCGCCTCGATCCCCTCGGCGGCCGCCTGCTGCGCGAGGTAGCGAGCCTCCGTGAGCGACCGCACGCCGTCGTCGACCTTCGGGAGGATGTGCGCGTGAAGGTCGATCACGTGGTTGAGTCCTCCGCGACACGCGCGAGCACTCGCTCGAACGCGCTGCCGAGCTGCCGCCAGTCGTACGACGCCTCGACCGTCTTGCGCCCGGCGGCGCCCAGCCGGGCGCAAAGCGCATCGTCTTCGAGGACGCGGTCGATCCAGCGGGCGAATGCCTCCGGCTCGTCGGCGATCACGACGTCCCGCTCGTGGACGAGGCCGAGGCCTTCACATCCAATCGCGGTGCTGATCACGGGCACACCTCGCGCCAGGGCCTCGAGGATCTTGAGGCGCGTCCCACCGCCGTAGCGAAGTGGAACGAGGAGCGCCCGACTACGCTCGAAGTGCGACGCGGTCGAGGGAACCTGCCCGAGCACCTCGACCAAGCGGCCAGCGCGGCGCGCCGCGCGCCGGACGGCCGGACGCGGGTTGCTTCCGACGATGGTGAGGGTGACATCGGTCCGCCGGACGAGCGGCAGAATCGCGTCCACCAAGTACTCGACGGCGTCGACGTTGGCGCTGTAGTCCATGCTGCCCACGAAGAGCAGTCGGGGCTCAGGGGGCGTCGCTGTCCGGACCGGCACGGACTCGGAGTCGACACCGTTCGGAACGACGTCGACCTTGCCCGGGGCGAGCTGCTCGAAATACCGCGCCTCCTCGTGCGAGACGGCCACGACGCGGGCGACGCTCCGGGCCGCCGCGGCCTCGTAGCGCCGGACCGGTCCCAGCTGGAGCCGCGCGACAAGTCCCCGCGCGCTGCGCCGGAGCGCGGCCGCCATCCCCTCGACACGTCGCAGCTCTGCGTTCAGCGTGTCGAGCACCGTCCTCGACCGCAGCCGCCCCGGGACGTACGGGTACATGTAGAGCGATTCGGCCGTGATCGCGTCGAAGGATTCCCTCTCGAGCCGGAGACCAAGCCGTGCCGCCGCGGCCCGCGAGTAGAAGTATCGGTCGTGAAAGGCGCGCCGCGTCATGATCGCCCAGCCGAGCCGGCGAGCGCGTGCCAACCTCGAGACGGCGATCGGCTCGAACGTCACCGTCTCGCAGAGCTCGCGCAGGACCGCTTCGTCCCCGGGCGACGGAGCCGGTCCGTGGAGGAGGCTGAAGAGCGCTACGCGCCAGCCGTGGCGCGCCAACTCGCGGAGCAGGTGGAAGTTCCGGATGCGCTCGCCGCTGACGAGCGGAAGCGGCGCCGTGTGCGTGAGCATCAGGACCCGTCGCGTCACTGTCGTCCGGCCTGGCCGCGTCTGCGTGCAGCCTCGTACGCCGCCACGTGGGCGCGCCCGATCTGGTCTGCCGTCGGCGGCGGCGGCGGAGGCGGCGGCAGCGTCTCGGTCACGGCCGCCGACCACGCCGCGACGTCGATCGGCAGAATCCGGCCGGCGGCGGTCGAGCGAACGGAAGCGGCGAGCTGCGGCACATCGGAGGCGAGCACCGGCACTCCGAGCGCCCGCGCCTGGTGCAGGACGCCGCTCTCGCTGGACTCGACGTAGGGGAGCACGAGAGCGTCGGAGGCGAGGACGGCAAGCTGCAGCTCGACGTCGGAGGCGTAGCCGGGCCGAACGACCGCACGGCCGGTCCGCTGCAGACGCTCGAGGGTCCGACGCTCGCTCTCGTCCATGACCTCGCCCATCACGAGCAGGAGCGGCGCCTGTTCACCCAGGTTCTCCCACACCTCCGCAAGCAAGCGATACCCCTTGTACCTCCGGATGAGCCCAAGTGCCGCCAGTATTCGGCCGGACGGCAGCGCGAGTCGCCGTCTCGCCTCCTCGCGGGTCGCGTCGACGAGCGGTTCCGGTGCGACGTGGTCGACGACGGCCGCCTCGACGCCGGCGAGCGCGCGGACCTCCGCAGCCGCCGTCTCGCCGTGGACGAGGACGAGATCGACCGCCCGGTAGATCGCCGCGAACCGGGCCGCATCGGCGGCCGTCCGGTCGAAGGGCACGACGTCGTGGGCCGTCCAGACGACGGGCGCGAGGCGGCGCACCAGGCGGACGAGCGCGGCGTCGAGGCGACGGTTGAGCGGTGCCTGGAAGTGGATCACCTCCGGCCGTCGCAGTGCAGCGAGCGCGAGGAGGACAACCGCCGACGCCCCCCATCCCCAGGCCCGGCCGGCATAGAAGCGCGGTCCTGCGCGCGTGGGTCGGCCCCACTGCAGCCGCGGGAGCAGGCGCTTCACCTCGTACGGCTGCAGCTCTTGTGCGAGCGCCCTGCTTCCCAGCAGTGTCGGCCGCGCGCCGCAGGCGACGAGCGCACGTGCAACGAGGGAGCTGTAGAGCGAGATCCCGCCATGCGTCGACGGGTCGACGAGAAGGACGCGCAACGGGCGGTCCACGCGGCGGCCGAAGCTCACGTCGACAGCATCACCGCTCGGCTGCGCGCCCGCGGAGGAACGCCAACGCCAGCCTTCGCTCGGTCCCGTCGACGCCGGTGATTGCGAGCGTCGCGAGATAGCTACCCGCGATTGCGGCGCCCGCGCCGATGAGCCGTCCGTAGTCCGAGATCTCCGCACGAAGCACGAGCCAGCCCACGCCGGCGGCGACCAACGCCGCCGGCACGTGCGCGCGAAGCACAGTCGCGACGAGGGCGCGCCACGACAACCCGAACGTTCGCGCCGCGTACGGCAGGAGGAGCCCGAGCTGCGCGATGCAAGCCGCGATCAGCGTCGCGAGCGCGACGCCTTCGATCCCCATCGCGCGTCCGAGCGCTACGCTGAGGACGAGGTTCAGCGCCGCTTCGAAGCCCGAGATCAGACCCGGCCGGCGCGCGATGCCGGCTCCCTGCAGCATCAAGAACCCGGTACGCGTGAGCGCGGAGACGGCGGCGGCGCCGGCGAGGAAGACGACGACGGTCGCGCCCTCGGCGAACCCGTCGCCGACCCAGACCCGGAGCGCCGGCTCCGCCAGCAGGCCGAGGGTGAGCGTGAGCGGTCCGGCCGCCGCCATCGAGACCCGCGTCCCGGTGACGATTGCTGGACGTAGAGCCGCGCGCTCGAGACGCGCGGCGAGCGCCGAGGAGTGCGGGAAGAACGCCAGCACCGTCGGCTGGATCACCTGGAGCGCGAGGAAGGCGAGCTTCTGGGCGACCGCGTACACCGCCGCTTCCGGGACGCCGACGACGAGCCCGACGACGACCACATCGAGGCGCGTGATCACGAGCGTCGAGAGCTCGGCCAGCGCGTACCACGCCGAGAGCCTGGCGAGCGGCCGCACCTGCCGCCGCTCGACGTACCGACGCGAGAGGCTGACGCCCCTCAGAAGACGACGGGCGATCAGGTAGCGCGAAAGCTGGCCGAGCAGGCTGAGGAGGACGGTCACGATCCCAAGGGCCACAAGGCCGCCTCCGAGCGCGAGCACGAGGACCCATGCCGCCGCCTGCGCGAGCAGCACGACGATGAGCGTGACGTTGATGAGGTCGTAGCGCTGCAGCGCCATGAGCGTGTTCCCGAAGGTGTCGCTCGGGATGGAGATCGCCAGGTCGGTCGCGACGAGGAGGATGAGAATCCGCGCCGCCTCCTCTGACCGGTCGGGGATCTGGAAGACGAACGGGAAGGCGGCGGCGAGGCTGACGCCGACGAGCAGCGCGCCCACGCCGGGCGCGGCGAGCATCCAGAACGACGTCGCGATGCTCCGGCGCGTGCGCTCGCGATCGCCGACCGCCTCGGCCTCCGCGATCGCCTTGACGGTCGCGGCGCCGAGGCCGAACTCGAACAGCTCCAGGTACAGGGCGAGCGACAGCACGACCGTCCAGATGCCGTAGTCGGTCTTGCCGAGGCCGTGCACGAGGACGGGCGTCAGGACGAGCGCGACGCCGGCCTGCGTGACCGTCCGGAGGTAGCTGCTCGTGACGCTGCGCCTGAAGCGCCGGGGCAGCTCGATCACTTCCGGAAACCGTTCCTACGCATGCGCCACGAAGTTCCAGTACCTCCCGCGGTCGCAGACCGCGGCGAACTCCGTTCGCCCGTATGGGCCGTTGCCGTCGAGGTCGAAGATGCGGAGGCCTGCCTCCTTGCAGAGCAGGTCGAAGATCGCCTCGGGACGAGTCCCGTACTCACGCGCCGCCGTGCCGTGCTCGAAGACGATCGTCGGCCTGTGCTCCGTGATCGTGCGCATTGCGCCCGCCAGTACCTGCTCCTCCGCGCCCTCGACGTCGATCTTGATCAGGGCCGGGACGTAGTCCTCCGGGAGCGACGAGTCGAGCGTCTCCGTGGTAACCGTGATGCTCTCCGTCTCCTCCGCGGCGGGATACCTCCGTGGGCGGAAGCCGCTGTAGCCGGGCCGGGTGCGGACATACGTGAAGCTCGCCTCGCCGCTGCGGTTCGAGAGCGCGACGGGCCGCACGTCGACATCGGGGAAGTCGGCGGCCAGGCGCGCATGGAACTCGGGAAGCGGCTCGAATGCGATATGCCGGCCGCGGGGTGCGAGCCGCAGGATCTCGCGCAGGACCGCTCCTTCGTGGCTGCCGACGTCCACGCAGTTCGCGTCCTCGGCCAGCGAGAGGGCAAGAAGCAGCCGGAGGTGCTCGAAATCGCGCCAGTCACGTCGAAGCTCCGGCTTGAGGCGGCGACGGAGGGCGCGCAGCGGCGGACCGGCCTTGCTGCGGACGAGGACGCGGGAGCCGCGCACGACGAGCGCTCGCCAGGACATCGCCAAGACCAACGCTATATTGAGATGTTGATGTCGTGCCCGGGCTCGGCCGGCCGTTCCGCCGGCGTTGCGGCGCTGGGCGCGATGAGCGTTTTCGGTCACCTCGTCTATCCGGCGTGGCTGCTGCTGACGACTCGCAACGGGTCTGCCCCCGAGCCCCCGGTGCCCGAAAGCTGGCCGGACGTCACAGTCGTCATACCTGCCTACCGCGAGCGGAGCGTCATCGCCGACAAGGTCGAGGACGTGCTCGAAAACGGCTATCCCGGGTCGCTTCAGGTCGTCGTCGTGGCCGACGACTCGGAGACCGCCTCCGCGGCGCGGAAGACCGCGGCCAACGTGATCGAGAGTGACGCGCGACTGGGCAAGGCGGGCGCCGTCGACCGGGGGGTGCGGGAAGCCCGCGGGAGCGTGATCGTGCTCACCGACGCCAACGCTCGGCTCCTGCCCGGCTCGCTCGCGGCGCTCGCCCGCTGGTTCACCGACCCGACCGTCGGCGCCGTTGCCGGGGAGAAGCGCGTGCTCGACGGCGGGGAGCGGCTCTACTGGGAGTTCGAGTCGTGGCTGAAGCGACGGGAAACGCGGAGCGGGACGACGATTGGACTCGTCGGCGAGCTCGCGGCCTTCGATCCGCACGTCTACCGCCCGCTGCCGCATGACGTGCTGGACGATCTGTGGCTCGTGCTCGACGTCGTCACCGCCGGAAGGCGGATCGTCTACGAGCCCAGCGCGGTGGCACTCGAGACGGGCAGCTCGAGCCTGAGAGACGAGTGGGAACGTCGGACCCGGAACGTCGCGGGAGCGCTCGACATCTTCTGGCGGCGCCGGGAGCTGCTGGCGCCCGGGCGAACTCCAGTCACCGGCCAGCTGTGGGGTCACCGCGTCATCCGCCTGTCGGTAGGGCCGCTGGCCCATGTCGCGCTCCTTCTCGTCGCCGTCCGGTCGCTGCCGAGAAGCCGCCTCGCCGCGGGTTTCTGCTTCGCGCACCTCGTCGCACTCGCCGCGCTGGCACGCCGCGCGCGAGGGGAACGCGTTACGAACGTGGAACGCCTGCTCAGCCAGGTGCTGTTCTTCCAGGCCATCGGCGTCGGCGGGACGATTCGGTGGCTCCGCCGCGGCCCAGCCGGAATCTGGCCGAAGGCCGAGCGGGTGACGAGCCTCCCGCCGGCGTGAGCGGCGGCCGTGGCGCCTGACGACGGCGACACCGCCAGCCCGCGAGCGTCGCTCGACGGTCCGGTCGCCCTCGTGTCGGACTCGAGCGAGTTTGCGGGTGCGGAGCTCTACATGGCCGTCCTGGCCGAGAC
>DASZCE010000403.1:0-7401 GCA_035943455.1 Gaiellaceae bacterium
TTCTCGCCGAGGACGGCCTCGTCGTCGTCGAGACGAGCGCGCGCGTCGAGCCGCAGCTTCCGCTCACGATGCGCACGACGCGGAAGTACGGGTCCGCGCGCGTGACGCTGTTCGAATGATCACCGCGATCTACCCCGGCACGTACGACCCAGTTACGAACGGCCATGTCGACGTGATCCGGCGCGCTGCAGGGATCTTCGACCGCGTCGTCGTCGGCGTCGTCGGCGCGCCCACGCACAAGCAGCCGACCTTTTCGGTTGACGACCGGGTCGAATTCCTCCAGCAGGCGCTCAGCGATCTCGACAACGTCGAGGTCGACGTCTTCAAGGAGCTCGTGGTCGAGTTCGCACGGAAGTGGGACGCGAAAGTGATCGTCAAGGGCCTGCGCGTGATCTCCGACTTCGAGTGGGAGTTCCAGATGAACCAGCTCAACCGCACGCTCGCGCCGGAGATCGAGACGGTCTACGTGATGGCGAGCCCGGAGGTCAGCTTCGTCTCCTCGAGCGGCATCAAGGAGATCGCCGCCTACGGCGGAAACGTCGACGAGCTCGTCCCCGAAGTGGTCGCGAAACGGCTTCGGACGATGTACGGCGACGGTCGGCCAGGGGCTCCCGTCCCGCCATCTGAGTAGCCTCCCTCGCGCCTCGGGCCGGCCTGCTCCCGCCGGACCAAGGGAGCCGGAGTTGATCTCCGGCGACGGCAAAAGATTGCTTTCCGCGGCTCCGGAGGCCCTGACGACGCTGACCGGCATGCGCCTCAGCGAGCCTGTCCCAAGCATGGCCCGGACCGCCAGCGCCGTCCCAGAGACGCGAGGCCGCCGGTTGGCTCAGTAGACTCATGACCATGGATGTCCTTGTATTGATCGACAAGCTCGACGACCTCGTCCACAACGCGAAGGCGGTGCCTCTCACCGACCAGGTGCGGATCGACCGCGAGGAGATCTACGAGATCCTCGACCAGATGCGCGCGACCATTCCGGAGGAGATCAAGCAGGCCCGCTGGATCGTCAAGGAGCGCCAGGAGATGCTCGCCGAGGCCAAGCGCGAGTGCGACCGGATTCTCGGCGAGGCGCGGGAGCAGGCCGCCCGCGAGGCGTCGCAAACCGAGATCGTCAAGCTGGCCGAGCGGCAGGCACAGGACATCATCGACGAGGCGCGGCGGCAGGCCCGCGAGACGCGCCTCGAGATGGAGGACTGGGCCGACAGCATCCTCTCGACGCTCGAGGTCAACCTCGACAAGTTCCTCGGCGCCGTCAAACGTGGGCGCGAGCGGCTCCACGAGCGCTC
Source organism: Gaiellaceae bacterium (assembly GCA_035943455.1). Lineage (GTDB taxonomy): Bacteria > Actinomycetota > Thermoleophilia > Gaiellales > Gaiellaceae > JACDAN01. The sequence continues at coordinate 1,287 of DASZCE010000403.1, forward strand.
GCAGGAGACGGTCGTCGCGGGCGTCGTGGCCCAGAGCTCAAACGACGACCAGCCGTACGCGTAGCGCGCCCAAGGCGTCGACTGGGCGACGCCGCTCCAGGAGGCCGTGGCGGCTTTGCCGGCACGGCCGATGACGCACGTAGCGGCGCTCTACGACGTCCACGGGAATCTCCCGGCGCTTGAGGCCGTCCTCACCGAGATAGAAGACGCGCAACTCGTCTTCGGCGGTGACATGGCGGCCGGGCCCTTGCCCGCAGAAACGCTCGACCGGATCATGGGCCTGGACGCGCTCGTCATTCGCGGAAACGCCGACCGCGAGCTGCTGAGCGACCCACTGCCGTCGGGCGGCCTCATCGACGAGTGGGTCGGCGCACAGCTCGACCACCGCCATCGGGAGTTCATCGCCGCTTTGCCGGAGCAGACAGAGATCGAGGTGGACGGCGTCGGGCGCGTGCTCTTCTGCCACGGCTCACCGCGGAGCGACGAGGAGATGATCCTGAAGACCACGCCCGAGGAGTGGTTGCGGGAGATGCTGCAGGGCGTCGACGCCGCCGTCGTCGTCTGCGGTCACACCCATATGCAGTTCGATCGGTGGGTCGACCGATGGCGGGTGGTCAACGCCGGCAGCGTGGGGCTCGCGTACGGCGCGCCCGGTGCGCATTGGCTCCTCCTCGGCCCCGGCATCGAACACCGAAGAACGCCGTATGACAACGACTCGTTCGCCGACGAGGTCAAGAAGCTCGACTGGCCGATTGCTGAACGGTTCGCGGAGGAGAACATCCGCAACTACCCGTCGGAAGCGGAGGCGCTGGCGTTCTTCGAAAAGGTCGCCGCCGACCAGTGGGGCCAGCGCTACCCTGGCCGTTCGTGACCACGTTTGACCTCAGACGCGTCAAGCTCCGCCCCGGCGAGGAGTACCGCGATGAACAGGAGATCGCGCTCTCGCCGTTCGAGCTCGGCGGGCAGCGCTACCTCCCGGTGCCCGAAGACGCCAACGCCGAGCTCGTGATCACGCGCGGAACGAGCGGTACGACCTTCGAGCTCCGGTTTCCGGCGCGCCTCCACGGCCCCTGTTACCGCTGTCTCAAGGACGCCGTGCTCGATCTCGCGATCCACGCTCGCGAGTACCAGGCGACGAGTCCGGGTGAAGCGGACGAGCTGACGACGCCGTACGTCGTCGACAGCCAGCTCCGGCTCTCGGACTGGGCACGCGACTCGATCGCCGGTGAGCTGCCGCAGCAGATCCTCTGCCGACCGGACTGCGCCGGTCTGTGCCCGATCTGCGGCGCCGATCTGAACGAGAACCCGCACGAGCACGAAGACGAGCGGACGGATCCGCGCTGGGCGGCCCTCGAAGGGCTCAGAGAAAAGCTGTAGCTATACTCCCCCGCCGCGATGGCAGTCCCCAAGCGAAAAACGTCGAAGTCGCGGCGCGACAAGCGTCGCGCGCAGCACAAGCTCGAGGCTCCGCGCCTGACCGAGTGCCCGACCTGCCATCGTCCGATGCGGCCTCACCGGGTCTGCCCGAACTGCAAGACGTACCGCGGACGCGAGGTCGAGCCGCTCCGGGCGCCGGTTCCGTAGAATCGGCCCGCTTCTAACCCCCGAGGCAAGCGAGGTGACATGGCAGCGTCCCGCGACGAAGTCTTCGAGCGCGTCAAGGAAGTCCTCTCCGAGCGGCTGAGCGTCGAAGAGACGGACATCACCGAGGAGGCGAACTTCCAGGAGGATCTCGATGCCGACTCGCTCGACCTGGTCGAGATGATCATGGAGCTCGAGGATCAGTTCGGAATCAAGATCCCGGATGAGGACGCCCAGAAGATCCAGACGGTCGGGCAAGCTGTCGACTACGTCAGCTCGCACCAGTAATAGCGGCCCCGGCGTCGGGAATCGCGCTCAACTCGCGGCGCTCATCGACCAGCTTCCGCCTGGGCGGCTCGACAATGCCTTCACGCATCCCTCGTGGGCGCCCGATCGCGCCGCATCCTATGAGCGCCTCGAGTTTCTCGGCGACAGCGTGCTCGAGCTGGCGGTTGCGCGGGCGCTCTACGAGCGGTACCCGGAGCTGACCGAGGGGCGGCTCGCGAAGATCCGTTCGCACGTTGTCTCGCGGGCAAGCTGCGCGATCGTCGCTCGCGAGCTCGACCTCGGGCCCCGTCTGATCGATAAGGGACTCGGCGTCGTTCCCCGCGACGAGCTCGATCGTCTGTCACGAAACCGGAACGTGCTCGCCGCGCTGTTAGAGGCTGCGCTGGCGGCCCTATTCCTCGAGCATGGGTTCGAGAAGGTCGAACAGCCGATCGTCGAGGCGTTCGCGGGCCGGATCGAGTACGCGGCCACGACGCATGTCGATTTCAAGACGGAGCTCCAGGAGCAGCTCGCCGCGATCGGCCAGCAGGTGAGCTATTCCGTGCTCGATGTCGAGGGCCCACCGCACGACCGGCGCTTCACCTCGGCCGCGATCATCGACGGCGATCAGGCGGGCGTGGGGGTCGGTCCCTCCAAGAAGGCCGCCGAGCAGGAAGCCGCCAGGGAGGCGCTCGAGCGGATGCGCTCCAGCGCTAGCGGCATCCGCCCGACGCACTAGCGTTCGGCCGGCGTGCACCTACGCGCGATCCGCATCCGCGGCTTCAAGTCGTTCCCTCAACCGGTCGAGGTCCGCCTCGAGCCGGGCGTCGCCGTGGTTGTCGGACCGAACGGATCAGGGAAGTCGAACGTCGCTGACGCGCTCCTGTGGGCGTCTGGGAGCCTGAGCCCGAGTGAGCTCCGTGCCGAGAAGCCGGACGACGTCCTCTTCTCCGGGTCGGGCGAAACCAGGCCGGCAGACTACTGTCAGGTCGAGCTCGTCCTCGACAACGAGGACGGCGTGCTCGCCGAGCTTCCCTACGCCGAGGTCTCGATCATGAGACGCCTTCACCGCGGCGGCGAAGGCCAGTACCTGATCAACGCGACCGCGGTCAGGCGCACCGACCTCGTCGAGCTCCTGGCGGACATCGGACTCGGGGGCGCGGCGGGGTCGGTCATCTCGCAGGGGAAGGTCGAGGAGATCCTCGCGTCGAAGCCCGAGGAGCGGCGGGCGCTGGTGGAGGACGCAGCAGGCCTGGGCAAGTTCAAGCGGCGACGGCACCGGGCGGAGCTCAAGCTCGCGCGAGTGGCTCAGGACGTGGCTCGGGCGCGGGACGTCGAGGTGGAGGTCCGCAAGCGCCTGCGGCCGCTCGCGCTCCAGGCCACCGCGGCACAGCGCGCGGAGAAGCTCGCCGGCGAGATCGCACGGCTCGACGCGGCGGTTGCCACGCTCGACCTGGCCGCCGTCGACGACCAGATCGCCGCAGCCGAGGAGCGCCGGACCGCCGCGGATCACGCGAAACGACGCAGCGACGCCGAGCTCGACGATCTCGTAACGGAGCGCCGTCGCGCCGAAGAGGAGCTCGCAGACGCCGCCGGGCGCCGGGAGCAGGCGACCGCCGCGCTCTACCGCCTCCGGAGTGCGACGGAGCGTGTGGCGCTGCGGCAGGAGAGTGCGGGCGAGCTGCTCCAGGGGCTCCAGGACGCCGCGAAACGTCCGCGCATCCCGACGGGGCCGTCGCAGGCGGAGCGCCGCCGGCAGAAGCTCCGTGACGAGGCAGCGCTCGCGCGGGAGCGTCTCACGGCGCTGGAGCGTGCGCTGGCAGAGCGCGAAGGGGTCCCGCCGGCGGCGAGGGCACTCGCAGAACGGGGTTACCCGCTCGTCCTGTCGGATCTGGACGTGCCGACGGGGGACGAGCGGGCCGTCGCAGCGTCGCTGCGAGGGCGAGGCGCGGCGGTTGTCGCGCCCGACACCGAGACCGCTCTTTCGCTGGTTCAGGAGGCCCGCCGGCGCGGGCTCGGAAGCGTCACCGTGGTGGTCGGCCGGCGGCCGCGCGAGGCGTTCGCGATCGTCGAGGAGACGGAGCTTCTGTCCGCCGGCGGGCTGGCGGTCACGCGGGACGGCATCGCCTTCGACCCGGAACGGGGGGAGCTGTGGTTCGCGGGGGAGGCCGCCGAGGCCGTCCTCCTCGAGCTCGAGGCCCGGCGGCGCGCACTCGCCGACGAGATCGGCGAGCTCGAGCGGGAGGCCGACTCGGTTGCGGACGATCCGCCGCCCACTCCCGTCGTCGACGACGCGCGTTACCGGCCGTTGATCGCCGCCGCCGAGCGTCTCGCCGCGACGCTCACGGCGGCCGCGGGGGCGGCCGCGGGCTGCGAGCCGGCACTCCGCGCGAGGGCCGACGCAGGCAGTACGCGGACCGGCGAGCTCGCCGAGGAGCTCCGGCGTCTCGGTGGCGCCGAGGCCGAGGTTCGGCGCCAGGCGGCCGAGATCTCCACGCGAGCGAGCGCGATCGAGGTCGACCTCGCGCGCCTTCGGGCCGAGCGGAAGGAGGCGGAGCGCCGGCTCGAGGCGTGCGGCGCCGAGCCGGCGGAGGGCGATGACCGCCACGTACTGCTCGAACGGGCCGAACGCCTTCGTCGCCGGCGCGAGGAGCTCGGCCGCGTCAATCCCCTCGCCGCCGAAGAGTACGCGAGCGAGAAGGAACACCTCGCCGATCTCACCGGCCAGCGCGAGGATCTCGAACGGAGCCTCGACGAGCTAGCGAAGCTGCGGGACGAGCTCGACGAGACCGTCGAGCGCCGGTTTGCGGAGACGTTCGACGCGGTCAGCCGGAATTTCGAAGAGGTGGCGCAGACACTCTTCCCCGGCGGAAAAGGACGGCTGCGACTGACCGGGGAGCAGGAAGGCGACGACGAGGATGTAGCGCCGGGGATCGAGGTCGAGCTGCAGCCGGCCGGGAAGCGCGTCACCCGCCTCTCGCTCCTCTCGGGCGGCGAGAAGGCGCTGGGCGCGATCTCGTTCCTGTTCGCGCTCTTTCTCGCCCGTCCGTGCCCGTTCTACCTCCTCGACGAGGTGGAGGCTGCCCTGGACGACACGAACATCGGTCGCTTCGTCCAGCTCCTCAGGCGGTACGCCGATCGTGCGCAGTTCATCGTCGTCACGCATCAGAAGAAGACGATGGAGGCGGCGGACGTGATCTACGGCGTCACGATGGGCGTTGACGGCGTCTCGCAGATCGTCTCGCGGCGGCTGCCGCGCGACGACGAGGCCGAGGCGGCTGCGTAGCGGGGCTAGCTTCCCGGGAATGGCACGAAGCTGGGGCGAGTTTCTCGGCGAGCCGGCGCCCGACGAGACCGAGGCGCAGCAAGCCGGCTTCTTCACGCGCCTGCGCGACTCGCTGGGCAAGACGCGCCGGGCGATGACCGCGGAGCTCGCCGCGACCTTCGACCCGGCCGACGACGAGGCCTGGGAGCGGCTGGAGGAGGCCCTGATCGCCGCCGACGTCGGCGTTCCGACGACCGCCGAGCTCGTCCGCCGGCTCGAGGCGCGCGGCGAGATCGGCGACCTCGGGGAGGCGCTCACCGAAGAGGCGGCGGAGCTGCTCGGCGAGCCGGGCCGCCTTGACCTCGACGACCGACCGACGGTGATACTCGTCGTCGGCGTCAACGGGACCGGGAAGACGACCACGATCGGCAAGCTCGCCGACCGTTTGCACGAGCACGGCTACTCGGTGATCCTCGCCGCCGCCGACACGTTCCGCGCCGCGGCGGAGGAGCAACTCGAGATCTGGGCGAAGCGCGCCGACGCCGACTTCGTCGGCTCCGAACGGGGCGGCGATCCCGCCGCGGTCGCCTACGACGCGATCGAGGCGGCGAGCGCCAGAAGACGGGACGTCGTGATCGTCGACACCGCGGGCCGCCTCCACACCCAGACGAACCTGATGGAGGAGCTCGCCAAGATCCGCCGCGTAATCGAACGTCGTCAGGACGGGGCGCCGCACGAGACCTTGCTCGTGATCGACGCCACCACCGGCCAGAACGGGCTACAGCAGGCGCGGCTCTTCAGCGAGGCCGTGAACGTCTCAGGCGTCGCGCTCACCAAGCTGGACGGCTCGGCGAAGGGCGGCATCGTCGTCGCCATCGCCCACGAGCTCGGCCTCCCGGTCAAGCTCGTGGGCGTGGGGGAGACGCTCGACGATCTCCAGCCGTTCGACCCCAACGACTTTGCCCGCGCTCTCGTGGCGGGCGAAGCGGGCTAGCGTTCTAC
>DASZCE010000404.1:0-15983 GCA_035943455.1 Gaiellaceae bacterium
GCTCGAAGTGGGGAGGAGGTGGGCGGTGCCTATTCCTCGCCACCCACACGTGCTAGCCGCAAGTGATCGAGCTCGGGAGCACTATCCTTGCCAGGGATGGCCGAGCGCGTCGTCCCGCTTCCGCTGGCGCGGATTCCGAACGCGCTGACGCTTGCGCGCTTCGCGGCGATCCCGGTCTTCGTCGCGCTGGAAGCGGCTGCCGACGGCGGCAAGAGCTGGCCTGCCGCGATCGTCTTCGTCGTGGCGGCGGTGACCGACCAGCTCGACGGCTGGCTCGCCCGCCGCTGGCACGTCGAATCCCGCTTCGGTACGGTCGCGGATCCACTCGCGGACCGGCTCATGATCGATGCCTGTGTCGTGCTCCTGTGGCTGCACGGCCGCATTCCGTGGCCGGCGCTGGCCCTGATCCTCGCTCGTGATCTCGTGCTCGTCGCGGGGTACAAGCTCGTCATGCCCCGCGGCTACGAGCTCTCAGTGAGCTTCCTTGGCAAGGTGGCAACGTGGATCCTGTACGCCTCGCTTGCGCTCATGCTCGTGACGAGTGACGGCACCGATCTGCCCTATGCCCTGTTCTGGGTCGGCCTGAGCCTCGCCATGGCGGCGGGTGCCTTCTACGTCGCCTCGGCGCTGCGGAGGCCCGCATGAAAGCGGTGGTCATGGCCGGTGGCGAGGGCACGCGCCTTCGTCCGCTGACGTCGAACCAGCCCAAGCCGATGGTGTCCATCGTCGGTAAGCCATGCATGGAGCACATCATCGAGCTCGCGCGCGGCCACGGCTTCGAGGACGTCATCGTCACCGTTGCCTTTCTGCCGCAGGCGATCAGGAGCTACTTCGGGGACGGCAGCTCGCTTGGGATCAACATCGAGTACTCGGTTGAAGAGTCGCCGCTCGGCACCGCCGGGTCGGTCCGGCTTGCGAGCGGGCTGCTCGACGACACCTTCCTCGTGATCTCCGGCGACGCCCTCTGCGACTTCGATCTGGCGAAGCTTGTCGAGTTCCACCGCGAGCGGGGAGCCGCGGCCACGATCGCGCTGAAACGGGTCGAGAACCCGCTGGAGTTCGGGATCGTGGTGACGGACAGCGATGGACGGGTCGAGCGCTTCCTGGAGAAGCCATCGTGGAGCCAGGTGTTCTCCGATACGATCAACACGGGCGTGTATGTGCTCGAGCCCGGGGTACTGAAGCACGTTCCCACCGATCGCGCCTACGACTTTTCCAAGGAGCTCTTCCCGCTCCTCCTCGAGATGGGCCGGCCGCTCTACGGCTTCATCACGGAGGGCTACTGGCAGGACATCGGCAACCTCGCCCAGTACCGGCAGGCCAACTTCGACGCGTTGGACGGCAACGTGAACCTCCAGATCCCGGGCGTCCGACTCCGCGGGAACGTGTGGTCGGCGAGGGGGTGGAGGTCGACGACTTCGACCACATCGAGGCGCCCGCATTCGTCGGGAACTACTGTCGGATTGCGCCGGGCGCGACGGTCGGTCCGTACTCGGTGCTCTCGGCGAGCGTCACGCTGCGCGATCGCGCTCGCACCGTCGCGTCGGTCATCGATGCGGCCACGCACATCGGCCGCAGCTCGCTGATCGAGAATGCGATCGTCGGACGCTCCTGTGACATCCGTTCGCATGTGCACATCCACGAGGACGTTGCGATCGGCGACGAGGTGGTGATCGGAGCGGAGTCGGTCGTGATGCCGGGCGTACGGATCTTCCCCTTCAAAGAGGTGGAGTCTGGGTCCCAGGTCGTCGAGAACCTCATCTTCGAGGCTCGCGGCTCCCCACACCTCTTCGCCGCCGACGGCGTCTCTGGGCTGGTAAACGTCGACTTCACTCCCGAGACCGCGACACGGGTCGCGGCGGCCTTCGGAACCGCGCTCAAGCGAGGTGCGCGCGTCGTCGCGAGCCGGGAGTCGCCGGCCGCGTGCCGGATGATTAAGCGCGCGATGATCTCGGGGCTGACCTCGACTGGAGTGGAGGTCGCCGATCTTCGCGTGCTGCCTGCGCCCGTCGGGCGCCATCTGCTGAAGAGCCACGGCTACGACGGCGGTTTCCACGTCGGGATCAGCCCGACGGATCCCGAGGCGGTGCGCGTCCAGTTCTTCGAGCCGCCGGGCATCGAGCTGACCGACGCCATGCAGAAGGAGGTCGAGAAGCACTTCACGCGCCTGGAGTTCAGGCGGATGGCCGCGGCCGACGTCGGCGGGATCACGTATCCCGCGCGCGCCCGGGAAAGCTACGCCGACGATCTGCTTGCAAGCGTCGACGTGGGCGCTATCCGGACCCGCAGGTTCAAGGTCGTGATCGACTACGGCTACTCGGCGGCGTCGTTCGTCTTGCCCCTGTTGCTGGGACCCTTGGGCGTCGAAGCCGTGGCGGCGCACGAGTTCAGCCCCAACCTGCCGACCGGCGAGAGTGCGGCGCTCCGCAGTCTCGTCGGTCAGGCGAAGCGGCTCGTCGCCGCGACCGGCGCCGACCTTGGTGTGGTCTTCGATCGCTCGGCCGAGAGGCTCTACCTGATCGACGACCACGCCCGCGAGATCCCGGTCGAGCAGGCGTTGCTGCTGTACCTCCGCCTGATCGGCGGCAATGGCAAGCGCGGCAAGCTGGCCTTCCCCGTCACCGTCACGAGCCAGGTCGACCGGCTCGTCGAGGGCAGTGCGCTCGAGGTCGTCCGTACGCCCGCGTCGCTCGCGGCGCTGACCAAGGCCGCGGCCGAAAACGAGGTCATCTTCGCCGGCGCGGTTGGCGGCGGCTACCTCTTTCCCGAGTTCCTGCCCGCCTACGACGCGATGGCGAGTCTCTGCAAGCTGCTCGAGCTCCTGGCGCCGATCGACCGGCCGCTCTCAGAGCTCGTTTCGGACCTGCCGGAATCGCACGTCGTCCACCGCCGCGTCCCGTGTCCGTGGGCTCAAAAGGGGCTCGTGATGCGCGTGCTCACCGAGCGGCTCAAGGACCGTGACATCGATCTCAGCGACGGGATCAAGATCTTCGACGAACGTGGCTGGGCGCAGGTGCTGCCCGATCCGGACGAGCCGGTAGTACACGTCTACGCCGAAGGGGCAGACGAGGAGAGCTCGGCGCAGCTCGAGCAGGAGCTCCGCGAGCTCGTCGAGACCGTCCTCGAAGAAGGCGAGGAGGTTCGCGCCGCACCCCAAAGCTCAACGTAAGGTTGACCCTTAGCGGTGAGCCTGGTTAACTGACCCTCCGCACGAAAGGCCTGCCTTGGAACCACTGCCTGATCTCGCCACACTTTCCGACGCCGATCTCAAGGAGCTGATCGACCAGCTCCAACGGGAGGAGCAGGAAGTCTCGTACCGCCGCCGTCTTCTGCACGGGAAGATCGACATCCTCCGCGCCGAGCTCGTCGCGCGTCTCCAGCGTCAGGTCGGCGCGGGGGAGGGGCCGCTCAGCGAGGTCGACGTCGACCGGCTCACAGAGATCCTCGCCGGCAAGGCAGCACCGCCGACCGAGGCCGGCTAGGCGCGTCGCGTGCGCTACGTCTACTGCCCCGAGTGCGGGTTCCAGAACCCTGAGACTGCGAACTTCTGCTCCAGGTGCGGAACTGCGCTCGTACGCGACTCCGTCGGCGCCGACACGACGATGGCATTCGAGCCGGACGATCTCGAGGACGCATCGCCGCTCGAGGATCTGGGCATGGAGGGACCCGCGCTCGTGGTTCGTTCGGGAGGCGGACGCGCAGGTGAGCACTTCGTCCCGAGGAACGAGAGCACGACGATCGGCCGTTCCCCCGACTGCGACATCTTCCTCGACGACGTCACCGTCTCTCGTCGCCACGCAATCCTCCGGCGGAACGGCGGCAAGTTCGTGATCGAAGATCAGGGCAGCCTGAACGGCACGTTCGTCAACCGGCGTCGAATCGAGAGTGCCGAGCTGGCCGATGGCGACGAGCTCCAGATCGGCAAATACCGGCTGACCTTCCTGCAGAAGTGAGCGCCACCGCCGTCAGAGAACCGGAGTCGAGGCCGCTCACGATCGGGGCCGTCTGCAGGCTCCTTCGGGAGGAGTTTCCGGACATCTCGATCTCGAAGATCCGGTATTTGGAAGATCAGGGCCTGTTGGCACCGCGGCGGACACCGGGGAGGTACCGGCTCTACGCCGACGACGACGTCGACCGCCTGCGCACGATTCTCCGCTTGCAGCGCGACGAATTCCTGCCGCTGAGAGTGATCCGTCAGGAGCTGGCGTCCACCGGCGCCACCGAGCGGGTGCGGCGTGCGGGACGGCTGCCAATCACCGCCGCGGAGAAACAAGCGGAGATCGATCTCGGCGAGCTCTGCGAACGGGCGGGTGTGACGGCTGCCTTCGTGCGCGAGCTCGACGAGTACGGGTTGATCGAGTCGCGGGTCGATGGGGGCGAGCGTCTCTATCCCGAGAGTGAGGCGGACGTGGCGGCCGTCTGCGCCAAGCTCGCGCGCTTCGGCATCGACGCCCGCCACCTCCGGACGTTCCGCACTGCGGCCGACCGTGAAGCGGGGTTACTCTCGGCGATCGTGGCGCCCGCGCTCCACTCCCGCAACCCAGACCGCCGCCAGAGTGGGATGGACGATCTCCAACTGCTCGGCGAGCTGGCGCAGGAGCTCTCGCAACTGCTCTTCCGGCGTGCTCTCCGCGGCGTCGCGTCCGCCTGATGGCGATCGACCTGAGAAGCCGCGTTCGCGAGGTTCCGGACTGGCCGGAGCCGGGCGTCGGTTTCAAGGACGTGAGCCCGCTGCTACGAGATCCGGAAGCGCTCGGTCAGACGGTCCGAGAGCTCGCCGACTGGACCCGGGAGCAGCGTCCGGACCTCGTGCTCGGGGCCGAGGCCCGCGGCTTCATCCTCGGCGCCGCGATCGCAAAGGAGGTGCCGTGCGGTTTCGTGCCCGCGCGCCGGCCGGGCAAGCTACCGCCGGAAACGGTCAGCGCCACCTACGCGCTCGAGTACGGTCAGAACGCACTCGAGCTCAACAGCGACGCGATCGGCGACGGCGCGCGCGTCGTGATCCACGATGACGTTCTCGCGACGGGCGGAACGGTCGAGGCGATCGGAGGGCTCGTCGAACAGCTCGGTGGGGAGGTCGTGGGCGTGTGCTTCATCATCGAGCTGACGTTCCTCGGTGGCCGTGCGCGGCTCGAGAAGTACCCGTTCCGGTCATTGATCCAGTACTAGCTGCAAGCTTTGCGCAGGTTTTGGTCGCATCCGGCGGCTTCCTGCGGCTCAGTCGTCACTCCCGCCAGGGATTCCTGCGGCGTCGCGACGCGCCGATACAGAGAGAGCCGTGAATCAACCGCCGCGTATCGACGGAAGAGCCGTCAGCCGCCTCCTCGATCACTGCGTCCGTCTCTCCGGGCTGTCGGAGGGCCGCCCGCGCGCCCGAGACCGGCTCGAGGCCGTTCTCGGGGGAGAGCTCGCGCACCGGCTCGTCGGCGCGCTGGCCGGCGATCATCGGCTTCCGGCTCGGCTGTTCGTCGACTGACGGCGTAGAGGTCGGCGGAACCGCTCGCCGCCGTAGAGCCGGACGAACAGAAAGATGGCGCCGGCAGAGAGCGCGGCGAAGATGAACGCGGTGGCGCCGTTGACGCCGATTACGAGCATGCCGAGCCAGAGGTAGAGGCCGAATCCGACCGCCCACAGGAACGCGGTCAGCCCGGGATCGAAGCTCGGCATCCGGAGGTGCACGCCGAGATCGTACCGTGAGCCGATTTATCCACAGACTGCACGGATAGCTGTGGAAATGTGGAAAAAAGAAAAGGTTGCAAAGAGCGAGAACTTCGCCGCGTGAAGGGCTTGAAACTGCCGGTGCAGCACCCTAGTCTGCCTCCTGCGTCGAGTACGGGACGCGAGTAGGGCGAAGTCGATCGTGAGGGCCGTAGCCGGAAGGCGAAAGTCACCGCGATCGGTGGACGAAAGCGGAACCGGCTCGGCGAAAGTTCTGCCACCGAGGGTGCCCACGGGCACAATCGGTGGCGGAACTTTTTTTCGGTCCGATTCCCGTCGCTGATCGCGACGGAAATCGGTGAATTCCGCCTACTCGTGGAGGTGATCCGCGATCGCGTGACGAGCGTCGATCTCGACGAGTTCCGATCGCGGCCAACTCTTTGCCCATCTGGCGACGGCCTCGGACGTTGGGCCACGCCTGTTTGGTTTCTAGGACAGGGCGAGCTGGATGATTGGATCGCGCCGCACGGACACGCGCTTCCGGCTCGGCTCGAGCGCGAACCGCGCTGCGCGCTTGGAGTCGTGGATTTCGCCAGGGGAACGGGCGTGTGCATCGGTGCCGACAGCGACCCTCGGACAAGCGCTTTCGGGACACGCTCGCCGACCGTGACAATGTCCTGGTCCGCTTCGCCCCTGAGAGCGTCGTTGCGCGGGACTGCACAACGGGGGGCACGGGGCGGCGCCAGCGGGCGGCGAGCGATGATCTCCGCCCATCAACTTGACATAACGTCGGTTCTCGTGCATTGGGCTATGCTCATGCTCGCGTCTCGGCACGATGCCCAGGCAACGGTTTGACGTCGCCCCCCAGGTGGAAAAGAACGACAAGCGCGCATGACGACGGCTGAGATCGAGACCGTCCTCGGTAGCGAGGATGTCCGGCACTTGCTCGAGGCAGCCGAGCAGACGGGTGGCGCGGTCCGGCAGCAGGAGCTGCACGAGGTGCTCGAGCCCCTCGAGCTGGATGCGCTCGAGCTCGAGGCCTTCCGCCAGGAGCTCGAGCAGCGCGGAATCGAGATCATCGAAGAGGAACGCGTTCCCGAGCCGTTGTCACAGCCGGCGCTGCTCGTCGAGACGACAACCGATGCGCTCCAGCTCTTCCTCCGCGAGGCCGGCCGTCACCCGCTCCTGACCGCCGCCCAGGAAGTCGAGCTCGCCAAGCGGATCGAGCGCGGTGACATGCAGGCGAAGCAGCGGATGATCCAGTCGAACCTCCGCCTCGTCGTCTCGATCGCGAAGAACTACCGAAACCAGGGCCTGCCGTTTCTCGACCTGATCCAGGAAGGGACCTTGGGCCTGATCCGGGCGGTCGAGAAGTTCGACTGGCGCCGCGGATTCAAGTTTTCGACCTACGCCACGTGGTGGATTCGGCAGGCGGTCGCCAGGGCGCTTGCGGACAAGGCCCGGACGATCCGGATGCCCGTTCACATCGTCGAACGCCTCCAGAAGCTGAACAAGGCCGAGCGGATGCTCTGGACACAGCTCGGCCGGGAGCCCACGCTCGAAGAGATCGCTGACGAGGCAAGCCTCCCCATCGAGCAGGCCCAGGAGGTGAAGGCCGCCGCGCACGCCTCGACAAGCCTCGACCAGCCCGTTGGTGACCAGGAAGACGCCGTCTTCGGCGACTTCGTGGCCGGCGAGGGGCCGACGCCCGACGAGCAGGTGGAGGTGCTGCTCCGCAGCCAGGCGCTCGCCCGCGCGCTCGCGGCCCTGAACGACCGCGAACGACAGGTGTTGATCCTCCGCTATGGGCTCGACAACGCGGAGCCGCGCACGCTCGAGGAGATCGGACGCCGGCTCGACCTCACGCGCGAGCGCGTACGCCAGATCGAGGGTCAGGCGCTCAAGCGCCTGTCACGGCTGAACGACATCGAGTCGGTCGGCTAAGCGGCCTGGCAGCCTGGCCGAAAGTCTGACGACTTTCGGCCACATGGAGACTGGCCGATCGCTCTGCGCCGTAGGAAGAAGCGTCCCTCCGCCCTAAACCGTCTCGGATTGCGTCTGGCCGGCGGTCGCACGGCGCTAATCCCCGTTCGATCGGCCGTGGGCTCGCTCAGCCATTTCGGGCCGAATTTGCCTGGGCCGCGCCCAACGTCGCTTGATCAGACACGGTGTTCCCGCGCGGTGGAGGGTATGTCCGCGCCGGAAACGCTTAGCTAGCGCTCAGGCGTCCAGGTAGAACTGGAGCCCAGGCGCGACGGTACGGAGCTCGCGCAGCGCGCGTGACTCGAGCTGCCGGACGCGTTCGCGGGTGATGCCCAGCTCCGTCCCGACTTCCTCGAGTGTGCGCGGCGGCTGGCCTTCCAGGCCGAACCGCATCGCGAGCACGCGCCGCATGCGGGGATTGAGATGGCGGAGTGCCTGGGCCAGCTCGACGGACCGGAGCTGCTTCGCGGTTGCCGCGTCGGGCTGGTCCTCCTTGGTGTCCTCGATCAGGTCGCCGTAGAGGCTCTCGCCGTCGCCGACAGGCGTCTCCAGGCTGACCGGATCCTCGACGAGCTCGAAGAGCTCACGAACACGCTCAGGCGTAAAGCCGCTGTCCTTGGCGATCTCCTCGATCGTGGGGTCGCGGTTGAGCTTCTGGGTCAGGATCCTGCGTGAGCGCAGCATCTTGCGCGCCTGCTCGGCGACGTGAACGGGAAGCCGGATCGTCCGCCCCTGGTCGGCAAGCGCCCTCGCAACGGCCTGGCGAATCCACCACGTCGCGTACGTGGAGAGCTTGAAGCCGAGCCGCCAGTCGAACTTCTCGACCGCGCGGATCAGCCCCAGGTTTCCCTCCTGGATCAGATCGAGCAGCGGGACCCCGGCCTTCGTGTAGTTGCGCGTGATCGACATCACGAGACGGAGGTTCGACTCGATCAGCTTCGCCTTGGCCGCCTCGTCGCCCTCGTCCTTGCGGCGGGCCAGCTCGCGCTCCTCCTCCGCCGTGAGCAGCCGGCCGTCGCCGATCGCGCGGACGTACAGCTTCAGCGGGTCGTGGAGTGGCGTGCCGTCGAGGGTCTTGGCGGGCCCGACGTCGTCCTTCTCCTCGTCGTCGACCGGGTCGAGGCGGCCGATGTCGGGAACCACCTCGAGGTGCGGCTCGCTGACCTCCCCTTCGAGGTCGGGCTCTGGAAGAGGCCGCGGCTCCATCGAGGGCTGTATCGGCGGCGCGTCGCCGAGCCGGGTTCCCTCGTTCGAGGGACGCCACGTTCTCCGTCCTAACCGACGGACCGTCCAGACGTCAAAGCGAAGGGGTCTCCTCCAGGTTTCGCATGTCGGATTCCAGGGCATGCGGGCCGTCTGGGGCCGCTCGTAGCATCAAAACGATGTGTGGAATCGCCGGATATAGCCTCGGGCCTGGTGCGGAAATCGCAAGAACGCTCGCTGCCCAGGCGTTGCTTGCCGGCATTGCCGAGCGCGGCGCCGACGCCGTCGGCTATGCCCATCGCTCGCCTGGGAGCACGCCGGTTGTTCACAAGCGCCGTTCTGGCGCGAGCGCGCTGCTGCGGGAGCTCGCCGTCCCGCCTGACGCGTCCGAGGTCATCGTGCATGTGCGTGATTACACGAAAGGACATCCGACGATCGACGCCAACAACCACCCGGTCCGTCACAGGGACGTCGTCGGAGTCCACAACGGCATCATCGTCAACGACGAGGAGATCTTCGCGGCGCACGAATTCGAGCGAGCGACGCCGGAGATGTCCGTGGATACCGAGGCGATCTTCGCGCTTGCCCAGGCGTTCGGCTCGCACGGCACGACCCTGGAGCAGCTGCGCGGGTCGATGGCCGCCGCCTGGCTCCACAACGGCGAGCCGGGCGTGATGTACGTCGCGCGCGGGGCCGGCCGTCCGCTCTGGGTCGGGTCGAGCACGAAGGGCGTGTTCTTCGCGTCCACGAGGCACGCGCTCGAGGTCTGCGAGTACTTCATTCGGCTCCCGCTTCGGAAGCGCGAGCTCGAGGAAGGCACGCTGCTCAGACTCGAGGGCGGCCGCGAGTCCTGGTCGGAACGGTTCCGCCCTGATCACGGGTTCACAGAGACGCCGCTGCCCGCCGTTCGCGCCCCCGGCGAGCGTGAGAACTGCCTACGCCTGCTGACGGCGCTGGCGGCGCTGGCGTAGCGCACCACCGCTGCGGCGCCCGCTCGCCGAGACGCGGCCGTCGCGGCCGACGTCGTAACCGGCTTCCACCAGTCGTTCCCGGACCAGGAACTGGAAGGTCGACCAGGCGCCACGCCGGACGTCGAACATCCGGTAGACCTGCCACTCGGTGAGGAGGGTCGAGTCCTCCTTGCGGGCGGCAGCCCAATCCTGGAACTTCGGCAGACGGCCCAGCTCGAGTGCGAGCGTGGCGCCTTGGTCGACTGCCCGCTCGAGCCGCTCCTCCCCCACGGGTACGTCGAAGCCGGCCTCGCGAAGGGCCGTCGTCAGCGAGCCGAAGGTATGCCAGTAGAGCGACTTCGAGGGCATCGAGCCGCGGTGGTCGTCGAGGTCGCGCGCTGTCGGGGTCCGGCCGAGCGTCTCCCCCAGCTCCCGTAACAGCCGCAGAAGCTCCTCCCGCGTCGCGAAGCGTCGAGGCACGAGGCCCGCGGCCCGTTTGGCCGCGTTCCAGCTGCCGAAGTGCTCGATCACGGTCTGCGGGTGCACCGATGTCTCCGGGTCGGCCGAGAACTCGCGCATCGATGGTGAGCGGCCGAGGCGGCGCGCGCAGTCGAGAAGCTGCTCGACGATGTCTTCGTCCGAGTACCGCTTGCGGATCCCGGCCTGGAAGCGCGCCAGCGCGTCGCGGTCGAGGCCCTCCAGGAGCTCGCGGGCCCGTCTTCGCGCCATGGCAACAAGAATAGAGCGAATACGCTCAGATGCAAGTGAAGGCGAGCGGTGCCGAGTTACGCCGAGGCCGCCAGGACCGCGTTTCTGGCGTTTTCGTCCGCAAGCAGTTCGGGCGGCAGGATCCGCCCGAGCGCGCCCACGCACCGCGGACAGAACTGCGTCCCGGCCGACCGCTTGAGCTCGTCCATCGCATCCTTGGCCGGGCGGGCGGCGCGGTAGATGCGCGTTGTCAGCATCGAGTCGAGCGCGTCCGCGACGTGGATGATGCGCGCGCCGAGCGGGATCTCCTCCCCCTTGAGCCCGTCCGGATACCCGGTGCCGTCGAAGCGCTCGTGGTGGTGGCGGATTGCCGGTACCGCGTCCTGGAGAAAGCCGAGGCGATCGATGATGCGGGCGCCCTCCTCCGCATGGCGCTGCATCAGATCCCACTCCTCGTCGGTGAGCGTCGCCGGCTTCAGGAGGACCGCGTCCGGGACGGCGAGCTTGCCGATGTCGTGGAAGAGCGCCGCGTGGCCGAGGAGGTCGAGCTCTGCCTTCGAGAGTCCTAGCTCCCGGCCGATCGCGAGCGCCAGCTCCTGAACCCGTCGGGAGTGGCCCGCTGTGTAGGCGTCGCGCGCGTCAACCGTTGCCGAGAGGCTCTCCATCGCGGCCGTCGAGCGTTCCCGGAGCAGGCGGTTCGCCCGCTCGAGCGAGACGTTCTGCGTCTGGATCGTCTCGGCGGCCTTGCGAAGCTTCTGCGCGCTCTTGCGGGTGTGTCGGAGGTATGCCTCCTGGGTCTTCCGCATAAGCAGGAGCGGCACGGCGAATACGGCGAGGGCATACGGCCCGGCCGCGTGGTAGGCGATCGCCATCACTCCGCCGACGAAGCCGTAGACGACCCAGTGCGGCAGAAGCCAGAGGAAGCGCTCGTGCCAGGCGCGCCACCAGGGCTCGTGGCCCTCCATCGCCAGGGCGAGGCTGAGCAGGCCCGTGTTGACCGCGAAGTACGCCGCGCCCGCTGCGAGGCCGGCGCCGACTGTGACCAGGTCGCCGAGACTCCCGTCGAAGCCGGCCGCGAACGCCGCCGACGCTGCGAGCGAGGCGAGCGAGAGAGCGCCGATGTTGAAGAGGGTTCGGTGGAGCGGGTACCGCTTCGCGCTCCAGTCGACCACGCACGTGGTGATCGCAAGCGCGAGCGCCGCCCTGGGACCGAAGAGTGCGGCGCCGGCCAGGGCGCCGACGGCACTCACCGAGATCGAGCCGTCGTCGACCTCCAGGGCGACGGCCTGTCCCAGCCCGACGAGGATAATCAGCGCGCCGAGACCGAAGAGGTCGGTGGCCGTTCCAAAGATCCCGCCGAGCACGCCGGCGGCGACGCCGACGAACGAGACGACGCCGACGAGCAGCGCGAGGCGACTGGAGAGCGAGAAGAAGCGCGGACCCTGAACCGCGTGTGGGCGATGCGGCGGCTGCCGGCGTTCCTGGCCAGGATTCATCTCGTCCACAGGCGGCAACGGGACGACGTGGTCGCCGTCCTCGGTCACGGCGGTGAGTCGGGCGCGCCGTGCCGGCGGTACGGCGAGCGGCTCCGAGCTCGTGGCATCGAGGACACGGTTCCGGCCCTGCAGCTTCGCGCGATAGACGGCGAGGTCGGCCTGGTGGATCAGCTCGTTCGGGTCGGCACCGTCGCGCGGGAACGCCGCCACGCCGATCGAGACCGTCGCGCGAATCGGCTCGCTTGACGTCTCGACGTCGAAGCGTCGCTGTGCCACCGCGCGGCGGATGCGCTCCGCGATCTCGACCGCCTCTTCCGGGCTCGTCTCGGGGAGCAGGATGCTGAACTCTTCGCCGCCGAACCGTGCAGGCACGTCGTAGTGGCGCAGCATCGCGCGGAAGACCTCGGCGATTCCCCTGAGCACCGCGTCCCCGGCGAGGTGGCCGTAGGTGTTGTTGATCTCGCGAAGCAGATCGAGGTCGGCCATGATCAGCGAGAGCGGCCGGTCGAAGCGGGCGGCGCGCGTCAGCTCCTCGTTGAGCGCCTGCCCAAAGTGACGGGCGTTGAAGAGGCCGGTCTTCGGGTCGACGCGCGCCTCGGCCTCGAGCTTCGGCACGGAGAGCGAGCGGTGGATCAAGACGAGTGGGGCAATGGCGAACGGCACGAGCCACGCATTGAGCTCCCAAAAGGTCGCGATGCCGACGCCGAGCGACGCCAGCACGAGGTCGGTTGACAAGCTCTGAATCGAGAAGAGTCCCGACTCCCGGATCGCATGCCCGCGAGCAAGCGCGAGCATCGGGGCCAGCAGCGAGTGGTTGACGGCGACGAGCAACACGCACGCCGTCAGGCCTGCGAGCGCGAATGTCAGGTTCGGATACCCGTCGAGGACGCCCGACTCCATCACCAGGTGCGCGCCCCCGGACGCGGCCAGGATGGAGACGGTGTAGTTGCAGATGTTGAAGCTCTGGATGTACCAGGCCGCGCGGTTCTTCAGCCAGTCGGGCAGATGCTGGACGATCGGAACGAGCGCAACCTGTTCCGGCGGGAGCAGCAAGGCGGCCGGGATGAGGAAGACGATCGTGGTGTGGTACGAGGTGTTCTTCCCGGTACGCACCAGGAACAGCTGGGCGACGCCGGCTGCGAGCGCGAGGATGAGGAATGTGCCCCAGCCGTCGGTGCGATGCTCGAGCCTCGGCAGGAACGGGCCGGCGACCGCCGCCGCGATCGCGGCGACGGCCACGAGGTAGATCAGCGCACGCAGCGAGAGGCGTTCGCGTACCGCGTCGGTCCCCTGGACGTCGCCGCTGAAGCGCGTCTCGGTCGGGATCGCGTTCAGCAAGTCGTTCCTCCGTCCATCCGCCGCAAAGTCCTCTTTCGCCGTCGGGAAACCTGGGGCGCCTCCGCCCGCACCGTTTGAACGTACGCCCGCCCTGTGGGTCGAGCATCCCCCTTCTAGGTATCAACCGAAAGAGGGAGGCGTAATTCAGGAGCCGGGGCGGCAGTCTCGCCCCGGCTCGGTGAGGCTAGGGGTTGAGGGTGGCGTCGGCTGCCGCGGCCGCCTCTTCCTCGGGTGTCATGACGTAGTCGCCGCTGGGCGCGCCGACCTCCGACGCGGCCGCATCCTCCCGGCTCACGTCCTCGGCGGCGAGGATGTCGCTCCAGGAGACGTCGCTCCAGGAAGCGTCGCTCCAAGAGGCGTCGCTCCAGGAGACGCTCGTCCACGAGACGTCGCTCCAGGACGCGTCGCTCCAGGACGCCGAATCCCAGGAGACACTCCCCTTCGCCGCCGCGTCCCAGGCCGCCGCGTCGAACTCCTTCGTTCCGAGCTTCGGGTCGATCTTCAGGTATCGGTTCAGCGCCGTGTTCGGGTTCGGCGGACGTGTCAGGAGCGCCGCGCGAGCGGCATTGATCTCCCCCACGCCGGCCTCGCCGCGCGGCGCTTCCGGCACGTGGCGCGCACGCTGCATCAGCGCACCCTTGATCTGATCGGGCGTCCAGTCTGGATGCTTGATCAGGAGCTGAGCTGCCGCCCCCGCAACGATCGGCGCCGCGAACGACGTTCCGGAGAGCCTGATGTAGCCGTCCTCGACGAGGTTGCCCGCCTTGTCGGCTGCAAGCGTGGAGGTCATCGGCACTGGGCCGACCATGTAGCGGCCGGCCGCAGCGAGCTCCGGCTTGCGGAAGCCGTCCTTGGTGTAGCCGTACGCCGACCAGTGCGGCACGTCGTGCGCCGAGATCTTGACCGTCCCCTCCAGATCGATCGCGCCGACGGTGATGACGAACGGGTCGTTTCCGGGCGCATACGGGACGCCGCTCGGGCCGTCCGGATTGCCGTAGTTGCCGGCCGCGACGACGACGGTGACGCCGCTGAACCACAGCTTCTCCACCGCCTTGTCGAGCGGATCCTTGGTGAAGTTGCTCGGCGTGGTCGAGTGCAGTGAGAAGTTCGCGACCTTGATGTTCTTCGACTCGCGGTTCTCGTCGATCCACTGGGCGGCGGCGATGACGTCGCTCGTGCGAGCCATGCCGCGGTCGTCCATGACGTCGAGCGAGATGAGGTTGGCCTGAGGCGCCGCGCCGGCCTGGTCGACGGCGCTGCCCGCGGCAATGCCGGCGACAAACGTACCGTGTCCGCGGCCGTCCCCCGAAGAGTTGCCCTCGAGCCTCGTGATCACGACCTCGGCGGTCACGCGTGCGCCGAAGCCGAAGTCGGCCCGGTTCCTGTCGATCCCGGAGTCGACGATCGCAATCGTCGGGACGCTCTGGCCGCTGGCGGGCTGGTTCCCCCACAGGGGCCTCACGCCCGACGCCGTCGGCCAGACGTGCTTCGAGCTAGGTGTGACCGTGCCGCTGAGCTTGACGTTCGAGTCGTAGGTGAGGGTGAGGCCCGGCACCCGCGCGAGGTTCTTGATCCGCTTCGCCTTGATCTTCACGGCGAGCGCGTCCACCAGCCTGAGGTTGCGTGTCACCTGCTCGGCACCAGCGATCGCGCCCGCCGACTCGGTGACCGAGCGGAAAGCCTGTCGTAGGCTTCCGATGCCGGCATCGGCCTGGATGATGATGTCGACGAGCGATTCCGGCTCCGAGCTCGCCTTTGCGACGAGGACGGGATCGACGTACGTCCGCGGAGCGAGCTTGAGCTCGCCTCGCTTGCTCTTCTGGGGCGCACCGGCGGCGAGCGGAGCCGCAACAACGAGCACCGCAACGAGCGCGGTGACGAGGCCACGTCCGCTCTTCCCCCAGAGCGCGTTCGATCGGGAGTCTCCACCCCGGTTCCCCGTTCCCCACAGAGCACTCGAGCGCTGCTCGCCCCTGGGCGACCTGCCCTTACCGGTCATTCAGTCTCTCCCCTTTCCGCCTGTAGCGGGCCACAGTTCTGTCCTCTACCGCTCGGCCGCCTCGCGGATCCGAGCCGCAAAACCGAGCGAAGTGTGTTCGTCGGATCCGGGGTGCTCATCACCCTTTGGGGTGAGGGCCGGCAAATTCACTCCTCTGAGTGATCGAGACGACGTCTCGGGGAGGCGCCCGTTCGAGGGAAGACACTAGGCTCAGCTCCATGCGTCCAAGCCTTCCGCTCCCCGCCGGCGTCGTTGCCGCTCGTCTCGTCGGCCGTCTCTCCCGGCTCGCTCGGGCCGGCGGAGGAACGACGGTTCCCGGCAAGGTGCTCACGATCCTCAGCCCGAACGCCGTGGAGCGGCTGGCGGCGAGGCTCCCGCTCGGCTCGGCGCTCGTCTCCGCGACGAACGGCAAGACGACGACCGCTGCGATGGTGGCCGAGATCCTCGAGGGCCGGTACCGGCTTGCGCACAACAGCGCCGGCGCGAACCTGCTCTCGGGCGTTGCATCGACGCTGCTCTCCAGGACGAACGCCGAGCTCGGTCTCTTCGAGGTCGACGAGGCGGCGCTGCCGGACGTCGCGCGGCGCGTTCGGCCGCGGGCCCTCGCTCTCGGCAACCTCTTCCGTGATCAGCTGGACCGCTACGGGG